>JAQBZS010000712.1 GCA_027622115.1 Planctomycetota bacterium
CCTACCGGAGTCGTCGACACTGGCTGCGGCGTGGCGGACTCGCGTTCTCAGACTAACAGCCGCTCCTGGACGTGATTCGTCCGGTTGCCGGGTGGAATTCCGGGACGATGTGGAATCGATCCAACATGGCGGCAAACGCAATGTCGTCTTCGAAGCCGCTGGTGATGAGGTTGCGTCCGCCTTGGCTCCGTCTCAGCCAGCGCTCCAACCGAGCCTGGTCCCAATCCATCGACTTCCAAAGCAGTTCGGAGAATTGGGCCTGGTCATTCTTGTGGGATCGGGCGATTCCGCCATCGACGACGGCACCGGCGAGCAGCATGTCTTCGAGTGTGATCTCGCCACACGTTCCCGCGCAGACAATGACCACGTCGTCCTGCTGCTCGATTCGCAACAGCACCTCGGTCACGGCTGACAAGTTAACGAACGCCGCCAGAATGATGTTTCGCGCGGCTCGGCAATGGTGCAGCGCCGCGGTCCCATTCGTGGTTGTGAATGCGATTCGCCGACCTGCAACGACTTCCGACGTGTAGTCTCGCGGCGAATTCCCCAGATCAAATCCGTCGACGCGCCGTTCGTTGCGTTCGCCGCACAGCAGCACCGAATCGTCCTGTTTTGCGAAGTCTCGCGCGGCTTCGACGTCTCGAAATGGAATGATCTCGGTCGCCCCGGATGCCAGCGCATGCGTAATCGTGGTGGTGGCTCGCAACACATCAATGACCACGACGACCTTGTCGGCAAAGTCATCGGGTGGAACGAGAGTCGGCAGGAACAAGACCTGAGCGTCATGAGTCATGGAATGCATGATCGATTTCTGTTAATTGGACGGCGCGGGCGGATTGCTGACGGACGATGTCCGTGCTTGATTTTTCGAACGAACGACAAGCAATCGAAACTCAAGAATCGTCAATCAAGAACCAAGAGTGGAGTTCAGTTTCATGGAGTGGATTGTTGCGCTGGTGGCGTTGACCGCAATGGAAATCGTGTTGGGCATCGACAACATCGTGTTTATCGCGATTCTCGTTGGCCGACTCCCCGAAGCTCAGCGGGCCAAAGCGCGCACGATCGGACTCGGTCTGGCGTTGATCACGCGCATTCTGCTGTTGCTGACACTCACCTGGATCCTGGGCCTGACCGAACCGCTCTTTGAGTGGACGGACTTCGGAATTCCCGCGGCTTGGTTTGCGGAAGAACATGGTCAAGAAATCAACGGCGTTTCCGTGCGAGATCTAATCCTGATCGTGGGAGGTCTGTTCCTGATTTACAAAAGCGTCCACGAAGTCCACGAGAAAATTGAAGGTCACAAAGGCGGTGACGATGTCGACAGCGTGCAAGTCAGCTTCGGATCCGTGCTGGCCCAGATTGCCGTGATCGACATCGTGTTTTCGCTGGACTCGGTCATCACGGCCGTGGGCATGGTTGATGCGAGCTTGCTGTGGGTGATGATCACCGCCGTAATTCTGTCGATCTGCGTGATGCTGATCTTCGCCGGCCGAGTCAGTGCGTTCGTCGAACGACATCAAACAGTCAAGATGCTGGCGCTGAGTTTTCTGATCCTAATCGGCGTCATGCTGGTCGCCGAAGGCATCGGCACTCACTTCAATAAAGGCTATGTGTATTTCGCGATGGCCTTTTCGCTGATGGTCGAGATGCTCAACCTACGGATGAAATCCAAAGCCGCCGTGAAAGCGGAGGCCGCAATCGGCGGCGAATAATGCAGTGGGAATTGCGAACCCTGATGAAGTTCAGTCGCTTGGAAGCATTCGACTCCAGTTTTCCAATTCCAGCCTTTGCTTGAGTTTCCGATTCATCATGGTCGAACGACACACCGGCTTCATTCGCAACACGTGGCGTTTCGCGGCGAGAACGGCCCGCCGACTCAGGAACGGGCTGAATTTTCTGCTGTTCCATTTGAAGTGGCCGATTGCAATTATCGCAGTGTGTGCTTTTCCGGGTGCGGCGGCGGCAATGATCTCGCTGATCACGCGCATGGTGACGTCACCCGCTTCAGTGTGGGCCTTCTTGCTGGGGATGATCATATACCTCGCCATCTGGTGGCGACTCGTTCGACATTCCCGCATTACGTTCCTGTTGGTTCTGGAACACGAATTCACGCACGCCCTGTTTGCGTGGTTGACCTTTCATCGAGTGACCGGTTTGAAAGCCACGTGGCGCGGCGGCGGGCAGATGGAATTCATGGGGGCCGGCAACTGGCTGATCACGATCTCGCCCTATTTTTTTCCCACGATCTCGGCTTTGCTGTTGTTGGGCTTCTGGATGTTTTCGGATGGTGGACCGGTTTGCAATCTGGCACTGGGCATTTCGCTGGCGTACCACATCACGTCGACCATTCGCGAAACACATTCGCAACAAACCGATCTACAAAAGGTCGGCTACCCGTTCGCGCTGCTGTTCCTGCCAACGGCTAACCTGCTGATGATCGGAGCCGTGATGAGCTTCACGTATGGAGCCGGCCCTGCACTCGTTTCATTCTTCACCGTGATCAGCGAAACAACGACCGACCTGATTGCAGTGGTGGCTCACAAGATCGGCATTGGTTGAATGGGCTGATCACCTGAAATCACGAGGTCTCACAGCAGTTCCCGCTGGTGCGACTGGTCCGCACACTGATATGGCTAATGCCAAAATTCACGCGGCAGTTTCAGACATGAAGTCAGCGGTGAGCGGGACTAAGTCGGCAGCGGTCATGTCGCGAAGTGCCGACGCAACGGCTTGTTCCAATGATTCAGCTTCTCGCTCGAATTCGATTCGTAATCATCGCCTGGGGCGTCCGAAACATTGACGCCAATCGTTTCGTCCAATTGCCACCGACCTAGGACGATGCCTTTGATTTGCCGAAATCTTCGACCACCTTGGCCAACCATTCGCTGCCTCATCACTGCGCGACCGTTTCCGTCATGAATGAAACGCAGAAAGTGGGTCATTTGTAGCGCCAGAGATTGAGGACCGTCACCATTCGTTCCTCTGCTGTGACTCGAAAGGTGAATCCCAGCGGTGCGACAAACGAAATACGTTCGTCGGCATTACGCGATTCGCCCTCTTCGAGAGGGTTTGCCCGAAGCCGGGCCGCTATCTCTTGTAGTGATGCGGTCACTGTCTCTAACGCGGCATCGTCTAGGTCTAGGCTTGCCCGAATGTTGCGTAGATCATCCAAGGTCGACGTCACCCATACGACGGCATACATCACTTCAACTTATCCCAATGCTCCAGGACAGCTTCCGTGTTAACCGTCGCTTCCCCAGCACGTCGGCGCAATTCTTCATCCCTCAGCGGGCTGACCAACGGTCGAGTCGGGCCAGGGTAAAAATGCCCGATGACCTTGCCTTCTTCATCATGAAATTCACTTGGCTCTTGAAGATTGCCAAGCCGAGAAATCACATCTTGTTTCAGCGTAATCTTTTCCATCAAGCCACCTTTCATTCTCGTCTGTCAGACCGAACGTCATTGTGAGTCGAAAACGCATTGCTCGTCAATCTGTCTCGATTTGTAATCGAGTGTACTGAAGATGGCCGGGCGGGGACGGCCTCGATGCCTGTATGCATCAGGCGGGATGCTTCGGCATCGACTTACTCTGCCAGGCCAGCCGCTCGAATCAATTCCACTTGGTGCTGAGGTCTCGGCGGATGTGGTGGCTACGTGGGACGACACCGAGGTGGCTCGCCGATGGTTGATGCTGTGTGCGCTGCGACGTGATGCACAACGCCAGCCGGAAGAACCGACCGAATTCGAACTCAACTCGATCCGCGACGACCCTGGCCGAGACCCGCAGCCGTCTGAGCGACATTTCGTGGTCGATGCGGCTGCTGAGAAAAGAACGGCTCGCCAAACTGGGCTGACGAGCCTTCCTGTTCGCAATCATCAGGCAAGGTCGAAGCGATCAAGATTCATGACCTTGTCCCATGCCGCCACGAAGTCACGCACGAAGGATTGCTGCGAGTCAGCACAGGCATAGACTTCCGCGATGGCTCGAAGTTGGGAGTTGGAACCGAAGACGAGGTCGACGGCGGTACCCGTATACTTGAGTTGGCCGCTCGCGCGATCGTGTCCCTCGTACACGTGCTCGCACTTGGACGACTTCTGCCACTCGGTGTTCATGTCGAGCAGATTGACGAAAAAGTCATTGGTCAGTGTCTCTGGGCGATCCGTGAACACGCCGAGTTCCGACTGCCCGACGTTGGCTTTCAGGACGCGCATGCCGCCGACGAGCACCGCCATCTCGGGTGCGGTCAACGTCAGCATCTGCGCCCGATCCACCAGCAACTCCTCCGCTGGCCTAGTCTGGCCATTTTGGACGTAGTTGCGGAACCCGTCTGCGGTCGGTTCGAGCACCGCAAAGGACTCCACGTCGGTTTGCTCCTGCGATGCATCCGTGCGTCCCGGCGTGAAGGGAACTTGCACGTCTTGACCGGCCTTCTTGGCAGCTTGCTCGACGGCCGCGCACCCACCCAGGACGATGATGTCCGCGAGCGAGACTTTTTTCCCGCCGGACTGCGAGCTGTTGAAGTCCGTTTGAATCTGCTCCAGCGTCTGCAGCACGCCGGCCAGTTTGGGTGGGTTGTTGACTTCCCAGTCCTTTTGCGGCGCGAGGCGAATCCGCGC
>JAQBZS010000713.1 GCA_027622115.1 Planctomycetota bacterium
AGAAGCTCTACCAGAACAAGCTGCTGCCGATGCTTGAGCAGCAACATGAAATTGATCTGGAAGTGGACAGACAAAGGATGAAGGCGGAAGGATGAAGGATGAGCAACGCAGAGAACTCTCCGAAAAGATGCAGCGGTTCGAGAACGACGACCGACTGGTAAAGAGCCTGCTGCTGTGTGCCTTGGTCCACGGGGTCGAAACCCTGAAGAACATGACGTGCATGAGGCTGGCGGCTCTCAACCACGGGACCATTCGCTCTCGCATTCCGGGCCGGGAACATCAAGTCGTAGCGGACAAGATGCGGCGTTGGGCGGGCATCGTCGGCGAGATTCGAGTTGGCGAAGAAGTCACGAATCCCACGGTGTCGCTGCAACTGTCGGGCGTGGATACCGACACGATCATCGAATCGGCCAAGACCTTCGACAACATCGGCACTCGCCAGTTCAAGATTCGGCAGATGCTGTTCCAGTCGCTGGGCATCCCCGAACAAGACGACATGTTCATGTCGCATTCGCTCGTGTGGCGGGGCAGCAAACGGTCGTGCGATTTGCTCTTCACGAACGTCCGCACCTTGCCCGACGAATCGCTGCGTTCCACGGATGACTGGAAGTTGATTATCGACTTCCCCTTCGACACCGAGGGGCATTCGCCGATTGAGGACTTGGATCGACTCGACAAGTTCAAGGAAAAGAATGAACGCCAGCGGACGCTCGCATGGATGCCTTCGTTCTTCTCCACCCGAACCCAAGGGGAACTGGCCAAGCTCGTCGTTATCGACCGGCTGCTATTGAGCAACATTCTCGAACAACACGCCAAGCACCTGTCGATGCAAGACCGGGAGACTGCCCGGCTCTTGCTCAAGAATCAACAGAGTGCGTTGGCCCAGCGGCTGATGCAGGCGGTCGAAGCGGCGTATGCCATTCGCTCGGAGCCGACGCCGGGCACGCTGGACGCCTCGTATGACATGTTGGAGTCGCACTTCCAATCGCTGTTCCCCACGCTCGTGTTGCAGCGGCCCGTGGGTGCGAATCTTGGTGAGGCGCTCGAACACCTGCTCGATCAGGCGTTATCGCACCAGTTCCCCAAGCATCCGAAGTTCGGGCAAGAAGTGAAACTCGGCAAAGACCTGCGGCAAGTGTTGGAAGTTTGCCAAGAAGCGGCTCGCACGCCCGATGGCCGAGTGTTCGTGGAAGACAAGGGTGTGCGGCAGAAGCTCATCAACATCTGCAACCCGCTCGATCTGGGAAAGATCGAGAGTACCGACCAGACGCATTTCGTGCTGGATGCGTTTTGGAAGAACCAGTTCAACCGCCTGCTGACTCAATCCGGTCAACCGCATCCGACCGTCAAGGACTTGCGGCGGTGGACCGATCAACCCGATGAGCGGGGCTTGCAGAAGGAAGTGCAAAACCTGCTGATTCTGGTCTACGCCGATCAGACGAATTGTTCGTTCGAGCGCTACGGCAGCAATTACACGCCCAGCTTGGACGACATGCCCGATGAATTGGAACTCAAGCAAGAGACGCTGCCCGATCTGAAGGAGTGGAACGAGTCGGTGACACGAGCCGCTGACATCCTCGGCCACGCCATTTCCAAGCTGCTCAACGCTTCCAATCTGGCCACACTCGCCGCCAAGGTGAAGGAGAGCATCACCGAGTACAAGGCGGACTGCGATGGTCTGCCCGATCAACTGCAACTGAAGATGCGGAACTTGGGCGTACCGGAAGCCGACTTTGTGAAGTGCGACCGGGTGCGAACCGCCAAGGCCGTCAAAACGCTGCTGGCCAGTTGCGACAATAAAGAAGCGTCGGCATTGGTTGAAGCCATCGTCGCCGCCAAGCTGGAAACGAACAGCACGGCGATGGGCAAAAGCCTCAAGTCGGCCAAAGCGATCTTGGACTGCCTGCGAACGACTCGCTGGGATTTGTTCTCGGCGGTCGCCCAGATTCAGGACCAGCGAAAGGCCGACGCCGACCTGTTGATTCAAGACGTGTGCAGTTGGCTCAAAACCGACGAACACGCCTTGGCAAGTGGCCTGGCCAGCAAAATGTCCGAGGCGGAAGGCCGGGCCATCAAGTTGCTCACGCCGCCGAAGGTTGTGGAACCGGACCCGAAGCTGCCGCCCATCGAACTTCCCAAGCCCAAACCCGGCCTGAAGCAAGTCGGAACAGGCGGCAAGGCCCGCATGAGCAACACGGAGTCGATCTCGGAAACAAAGTCGATCCTTCAACAACTGGAACAGAACTCGAAGTTGCGGCTCACCGTCCAATGGACCTTGGAGGAAGAGTCGCCATGACCGTCGGCACACTGAGTTCACAACAACTGCGTTCCCTTGTAGAAGACAAGTGGCAGCGGGACTCCGACGCCGTGGCCATCGGTCTGCACGTTGCCCAGCCGTGGAAGCTCCCCAGCGTCGTGGACTTCGATGCGTGGAAGGCCCAAGTCGTGCGGGCCGATACGGTGTTCCAAGTGCGTGAAGCACTCTTGGATGCCGAACGTAACAAGGGCCGGATCATCTTGCTGACGAAGTTACGACAGGGAGACTTGGGCAACGATGTTGTGGCACGGTTGGCCCGCAGTCGATTGTTCGCCATCGATCATTGGGCCAGCCTCTGCACATTGTTCAAGGCGAAAGAACTCGACCGCTCCATCTGTGACGCTTCACTGGCTGAAGCCCTCTTGGAGTGTGCCCCTGCCGATGGTTATCCGCCTGTTTCCGCTGGCGTGTTGGATGCGGGGACTGTGTGGCGGGCAATCTGCCGTCATGTGTTCGAGATGGGCGAACGGGAACCCGACCTGGTGACGTTGCTCTTGTGGGCCACGAATCCAACTGCTTCGATCCGCTACCTGAACGTCAGCGACGAATTGCGGACCAGCTTGCGGGAACGGCTCGTCACGAACCTTGGGGAGGTCGCTGATTCGATCCTTCGGTTTGTGGATTGCCAGGCGGGAGCCGATGCTCTGGCCCTGGCCGTGGTCTGTCAGGTTGTTTTTGGTGACGGTAGTGATGGAGTGCTGGATGCCGCCGCTGCTCGAATGGAGCAGTACCACAACAACAAGCCGATCTCGAAACGGTTGGGGCAGGCGTTAAGCCGCATTGCCAACGATGCCATCGCCGACCTCGACCGTACCGATGACCCACGCCTCGCCCAAGAGCATTTGCAGCGGGCTGACGAACTTCTCAAGCAATTCCGCTGCGAGGATCACGCCTACCGCAGCCGCTTGACGCTGCTCGGTTACGAACAGCGGTTGAGTCGCTTCGGCAACCAGATCAGCACGTCCCTCGCCGGTTTGAATCAAGAAGCGATTCGGCAGTGCGAAGCATTACAGGCCGACATTGCCGCTCACCGACGAGCCAAAATCGGCCAGAGAACGGAACAGCTATCCCGCACCGAAATGGCGCTGCGGCTGTTGCGATGGCTGGCTGCTCCTGTGCCATCGGCAACTTCCTTCTCGGAGATGGCCAACGTCTATCGCAAAGAATTGGCGTTTGTCGATTGGGCACGGGAGTCAATCTGCCGGGGTGAAGATGTCGCCGATCTGACCAAGGCGTACCAGCAACTCGATCAAGCGGTTTTGGCCCGACGGGAGCAATTCAACCAGACCTTTGCCAAGTCGCTGACCGATTGGACCGCCACGGGTTCGACGTTCAAAGACATGTGCGGCGTGGAAGATGTCCTGTCAGAATTCGTTGCCAAGATTGCCGCCGCCAACAACCGAGTTCTCTTGGTGGTTCTCGACGGCATGAGTTGGGCCGTCTGTCACGAACTTCTCGGCGACATTCGCAACGAGCATTGGTTTGAGGCCACGCTCGATGAATCTTCAACCTTGCCTGCCCCGATAGTGGCGACGGTTCCCAGCATCACCACCTATTCCCGCACGTCCTTGCTGTCGGGCGAGTTGGTCAAAGGGGATTCGTCGATTGAAAAACGCAACTTCGAGGCCAACGCCGCCCTGAAGCAGGTATGCGACAAGCGGTATCCCCCGGTCTTGTTTCACAAAAAGGAAGTTACCGAAGGGGCCAGAGGGATTGTCGGCGACGATCTGAGCAAGGCGATCCTCTCAGCCAACAACAAGATCGTCGGCGTCGTCATCAACGCCATCGACGACCGGCTCAGCAGCGCCCAACAAGTTCGGGAACAGTGGACGATCAATCGGATCAGCCCGCTGGGGGCCATACTCAAGCTGGCAAGGGATTCGGGGCGAGTGGTAATCCTTGCCAGCGACCACGGCCACGTTTGGCACCGGCCCGAAGCCAAGTTCTGTTCCGGTGACTGCGGTAGCCGCTGGCGTTCGGATACCGGCGATGTTCACGAGGGCGAGATTACGATCACCGGGAGCCGGGTCCGTGAAGAGAACGGAAGCCGCTCCGTCATCGTTCCGTCGGTCGAAACGATTTACTACGGCAGGCAGCAGAACGGCTATCACGGCGGTGCCACCCCACAAGAGATGGTTAGTCCGCTGGTGATCTTGATGGACAGGACCAGCACTTACTCTGGCCTGTTCCAGTGCGAATACCCCAAGCCCGAATGGTGGTTGGCCCCGCCTGTTGCTTCAGCAGTCGTCGAAGAGCCGACCGTCACCATCGTTAAGCCCAAGAAGCCGATGGGCC
>JAQBZS010000714.1 GCA_027622115.1 Planctomycetota bacterium
TGGCCGTAAGGCCTCGGGCACAGCTCGATGCCCGACCGCTTACGCGTTACGGCTCACAACTCTTGGACCTAGCGCCAAAGTTCCTAATGAAAGACCACCCATGAACGCAACCGAAATGCTCGCCGACTTGAAGAACAACATCAGTCTGTACGCGTCGTTCGATGCTTCGCCGAACGCCGACATTGCTCGCGGTGACGGCCAGGTTTCATTGCAAGCGGAAGTAGCTCGCCACGATCCGACCGGCGGCCGGTTCGGTGGCGCATTGGTTTTCTCGGCCCGCGATTACGGATGGGCCGAAGACGAATGCACGTTCGCATCGCGAGACAACTTCCCCTATCAGCAGCACGCCGCATTTGACGGAACGGTTTCGCTGTGGTTGAAAGGCGATCCCGACGTGGATTTATCGCCGGAATATCCGGTCGATCCGTTTCACGTCAGCCGACATGCGGCGGATGCGTCGTATTATGTGGATCTGACCCGTCCCAACGATTGGCGATACGGCAGCCCGCGAAAACTAAGGTTTGGTTTCTATAACGACAGCCCGGCGCAGGACATGTTTCAGGAGGGTCGATTGATCGTGATCGGCGATTTGAATTGGAACGACGGTGCCTGGCATCACATCGTCGCCACGTGGGAAAACTCAAACAGCGGCGAACTTGATGGGCGAGCTGCGGTCTACATCGACGGGCGATTGCGAGGCTGGATGGACGGTTACAAGCATCACTTTGCTTGGGACGCCGACCAAGTCACAATTGGATTGGGCCAGCGATACGTGGGAGCCATCGACGAATTCCTGATACTCGACCGCGCTTTGACGGCCGAGCAAGTCGCGGCGTTGCATGCCCTCGAACAACCGCTCGCAAGAATCGTCAAGTAACGGCCAGAACATCCACAAAACCAGACAGCAAACACGACATGATCAAAATCGTCGATTACGGCATGGGCAATTTGCGGAGTGTCCAGAAAGCATTTGAGCGAATCGGTGTCCCCGCCGAAATCGGAAAAACCGGTCGCGACCTCATTGATGCCGACGCACTCGTACTACCGGGAGTCGGTGCGTTCCGAGACTCAATCGCGGCATTGCGACAGTACGACATAGTGCAGCCGATCCTCGACCATATCGCCGCCGACAAACCGTTTCTCGGTGTCTGTTTGGGGCTGCAATTGTTGTTCGACGTCAGTTACGAAGACGGCGAATGGGAAGGGCTTGGCGTCATCCCGGGAAAAGTCGTGCGATTCGACGATCAGCCCGGCTTAAAGGTGCCGCACATGGGTTGGAATCAGTTGGAGTTTGCTCAAGAGCACGCCGTGTTTACGGGGATTCCGCAAGACTCGTTTTACTATTTCGTGCATAGCTACCATGTCGTACCTCGCGACAACTCAGTCATTGTCGCTCGTTCGGATCATGGCGGGCGGTTTGTGTCGGTTGCCGGTCGAGGAAACCTGATCGCGACGCAATACCATCCGGAGAAGAGCCAATCCGTCGGCTTGAAGCTACTGAAGAATTTCGCAACCAGCGTGGCGGATTTGGTTGTGGTCTAGTTGGACAGCGCCACTTTGTGCCGCATGGATGGGTGATTGCCGCCCCGAAGGGCCGAAGGGGCCAAAACATACCAGCCTGGGGCAACGCCCTGGGAACCGAAGTCCGGATAAATGGCTTGCCCTGAAAATGCTGGCTGGCTTTGCCCGGCGGACAGTGTGCTGAATCGTCGCCGGCAAGTATCTTCCGCGAATGGATATGCACGTGATGATAACCCCTGCCGGGCAGTTGAATGTCGGGCTGGCGGATGACAAATCGAACGCCGCGCCCTCGCTCGATACCGCCGTGGCCAAGTCGCTGGTGGACGCGTTTCGGCAGTCATCGGCTGACGGCCTGTTGCATCTCGCGTCCGGCGCGTTGCATGTCGAATTGCCCGCAGCACTCGTGTATTGGCGCGAGTTCGCTCAGCGGTTCTTTCACGAGGTGTGTGGCCTCAGTCAGGAACGCTTCGAAGAGGCCGTGACGGCTCAACACGCTGCTTTTGCCGCGCCGCCGGACGACGAGACGTTGAACGCGATCATCGACAACGCGCCGCCGATGCGCGGGCTCGAATACTTGACCGCCGAAGTGCTGCGAAATCTGTGGACGGACTTGGCGGGGCTCGTTGTTCGCCGGGCGGGCGAGCATCCCGAAGGGGCTACGGCCTTCCTGCGGAGTGTCAATCCGCTTTGGAATCTGCTCGGCCGAGTCACTTTTCATCTGGCCGAAAACAAACGCGACGCCGCTCGACCGTTTGCGTTTCTCGCCACGTATGCGCATCGCATGTCGGCTCGGGCGAAACTGCAACACCTGCCACTCGCCGAAGCACTTAAACATTACGCCGGGCAGCAGAACAAAGAACGGCTGGCCGCCCTGCTGGCGCCCGTCCGACGCGCCGCCTCGGAAAGCACGCTTGTTCGCGAGTTGCTCGATTCCAAGGCGCTCTTTCAGCCGCAAGCCCTTTCGATCCAAGCCGCCCATCGGTTTCTTACCCAAGTCCCCGCGATGGAGAACAGTGGACTTGTCGTGCGCGTGCCCGATTGGTGGAAGCCGCGAAATCCGACTCGGCCTGAAGTGCAAGTGCGGCTCGGGCAAAAGCAGGCCAGCCAAGTCGGCATGGAGAGCCTGCTCGATTTCTCCATCGAATTAGCACTCGACGGCGAGCCGCTTTCCGATGAGGAACGCCAGCAGATCCTTGACTCGACCGACGGCCTGTTGCTGCTGCGCGGGAAATGGGTGGAAGTCGATCAGCACAAACTCCAACAGGCACTCGATCACTGGGAGCAGATCGAACAAGAGCACGCGGGCGGCGTGGACTTCATCAAAGGGATGCGGATGCTGGCCGGCGTTCGCATGGAGCAACGGGACGACGAAGACGCCGTTGGCTGGAGTCGGGTGGCCGCAGGCGACTGGCTCCGCGACACGTTGGCCCACATTCGCGATCCGTCCGGCGTGGTCGAATGCGAACCGGGGATTGACTTGAACGCCACGCTGCGACCGTATCAAGTCGATGGCGTGCGCTGGTTGTGGTTCCTGACACGGCTCGGGCTGGGTGCCTGTTTGGCCGACGACATGGGGCTCGGCAAGACCATTCAGGTCATCGATCTGCTGCTGATGTTGAAGCGCGAAAATGCCGGGCGAGACAACACGGTCGCCGCGCCTCCAAGCTTGCTGATCGTGCCGGCGTCGCTCGTGGGGAATTGGAAGTCCGAGTTCGAACGCTTCGCGCCCTCACTCGACGTGTTCTACGCACATCGCTCGGAATCCGACGCCGCTGAACTACAGCGGGTTGCCGACGACCCCGATTCACTGGCCGAGTTCGATGTAGCAATTACGACTTATGGCATGGTCCGCCGCATGGCTTGGGTCGGCGAGCGAGAGTGGCGGTTGGTGGTGCTGGACGAAGCTCAGGCGATCAAGAATGCGTCGTCGGTTCAGGCTCGGGCGGTGCGGAAGTTGCGGTCGTCGGGGCGGATCGCGTTGTCGGGGACGCCGGTGGAAAACCATCTGGGCGAGTTGTGGTCGCTCTTCGAATTCTGTTGCCCGGGTTTGCTGGGCAATGCGAGCCAGTTCAAGAAGTTCGTCAAGAAGCTCAACCAGCTTCAGGACTCGCAGGCATACGGTGCGTTGCGGCGGCTGGTGCGGCCCTACATCTTGCGGCGGCTCAAGACCGACCGAGACATCGCACCCGACCTGCCGGACAAAACCGAGATGCGGGCGGAATGCGGGCTGTCGAAGAAACAGGTCACGCTGTATCGCAAAACGCTCGACGATCTTGAACGGCGGCTGGACTCGTTGGAAGGTATCGAACGGCGGGGGTTGGTGCTCACGTCATTGATGCAGTTGAAGCAGATTTGCAATCACCCGTCGCAGTTCTTGGGGCAAGGTGGTTACGAGAAGCACGACAGCGGCAAGTTTCAGCGGCTGGAATTGATCTGTCAGCCGATCGTCGAGCGGCAGGAGCGGGTGTTGATATTCACGCAGTTCCAAGCCTTGACGGAGCCGTTGGCCGAGTTTCTCGCCGAGGTATTCGGCCGGCGCGGTTTGGTTTTGCACGGCGGAGTGCCCGTCAAGAAACGCAAAGAGTTGGTCCGGCAATTCCAGTCGGACGATGGCCCGCCGTTCTTCGTGATCTCGGTCAAGGCGGGCGGCACGGGCCTAAATCTGACGGCGGCATCGCACGTGGTGCATTTCGATCGCTGGTGGAACCCGGCGGTGGAAAACCAGGCGACGGATCGGGCATTTCGGATCGGGCAAATGCGAAACGTGTTGGTCCACAAGTTTGTCTGTCGCGGCACGGTGGAAGAACGCATCGACCAGATGATCCGAGACAAGCAGCAGCTTGCGGACGAAATTCTCAGCGGCGGCGCGGAAGCCAAACTGACGGAGATGAACGACGCCGAGCTGATGGCTTTCGTGGCGATTGATCTCTCGCGTGCGGCGGTTGATGATTGACTGTGCCAATCTTGGGCCGATGGGAATTATGTTTCTTGACAGATCTCGCCCTTATGCGCCATCGCCGCATTCGTCATCTTCGGGCAAGTACTGGCGGACACGATGTCGTTCGATGATCCATAGCCTGCCTTCGATCC
>JAQBZS010000715.1 GCA_027622115.1 Planctomycetota bacterium
TACAACTTGCCGTGGCAAAGCGTCCGGCCGAAGAGTTGTTCAACATCCGTCGCGACCCCGGTTGCCTCAAGGACTTGGCCGAGAATCCGGACTTCGCCAACGTCAAGCATGCGCTGGCGAAACGCCTGGACGACTATTTGCGGGTTACGCAAGACCCGCGAGTCGTTGATCCCGACGGCGGCAACGTGTTCGAAAACTATCCGCGATACAGCGGACTGCGGTGGTTTCCCGAGCCGGACTGGCACAAGTCCAATCCAGGTCGCGCGGGGCAACAACCGTGGTTGGAAAAGCAGCGGCCCAAGGCAATGCCCCGTCCGAGCAAGTAGCAAGCCCCTCGTTCGGAGCGGGTCGGCAAAGTTTTTTTGACGGCGCGATTGTGCCGAATTATCATCACCGATCACTTTTTGATGGTGATCGCCTTCAAACCTGACGGATCACTTTTGTATTCGGGTTGAGCACCCAGCATCATTCATTGGCAGGAGAGCCACATGTCGAACGCCAGCCGCACGCCTCGTGAAAGTCTCGCTTCTTGCACACAGTTTGAATACATCCTGCTCGGCGATCTGCGAGACCTTCTCAGCGAACCGCCCACGCCGATGAATCGAAAATGGATGGCGGCCGTGCTGGATTCGCTGTTGGAAACCTTGCCCTGTGAGTTTGCGTTTAAGGACGAGGGAGAAGGCTATTTGGCGGAAGTGCTCGAAGAGTATCCAAGTTGGTCCCCGCAAGTGGACTTGTTGATGGCGGAGCGAGACATTCTGTTCGAAAAACTCCAAGAAGTTCGCAGCCAGTTGGATGCCCGCGTGCGATTCGCGTACATGGCCAACGAACTCAAGCACGAATTGCGGGAATGGATGAACCGTTTTGTGGCATTCCATCGACACGAACGTCGACTGCTCCAATCGGCGTACACGCTGGAAATCGGCATCGGCGACTAGAAGCTATCTGAAAAAGGGGTCTGACCCTTTGGAGGCCTCGCTAAACCCCGGCAAAAACTGAGGCCGGAGAGGGGCAGACCCCTTTTCAGATAGTTTCTAGCGCCCAAACGGCTAAACACGCCAACCGTGAACAGGCAGAGAATTATTTCGAAAAACTTCTCAAACCACCCGAACCTCTTAACGAGTACCGCGTCTGACCGGCGACTCTGTGATAGAGTTGTGGAAGTCAAACTTCCATCAACAAGTTAGAATCCGATCGATTGGTCGAAAGACGACCAGCTTTTTCCACTTTCGAGACTGCGGGATCCCGCAGGAGGTGAGCGATGTTGCGCAACACCCAAACCACCACGAATGCTCTGAACCTCAATGGTTTCGCGGCTACGCAAGGTGTTCTGGATGCAGCCCGTCGCGGTCACGTCCCGGCGGAGCGTCCCGAGCATCAACGGCGCATGTGTTCCTCTGAACACAAACGCGGACTCGGTGGCATTTGTGCCGATTCCGTGGACTGGTATTCGAGAGAAGACCAGTCGGGGTTCGACGTATCGATGTCGTCATCGATACCGAGACCAGCAGGGGATCCGCTAGCCGCCGCGTGGGCGACATTGGTGATTAGTCGGGCGGCAAGTGCGTGACGCAAGTCACTCTCGCACTCTGACATCGGCTCCCTGCGAGTCGTCAGAGCCCTTCTTAGACCAAGTCGTCGCGGAGCCTAGCCGGCGAGATTCGGCCACGGGAGCAATTTCGTTGCCCGTTTCGAATCGCGTCTTGCTCGGAGCCTCGTGACCCAGTTTGCCGCGTCCACGCGAATCCGCGCGGATTTCGGCAGAAACGCCCTTGTATCGGTCATATTGGACCGACCGATCATGCCCAGTCACCGGCGTTGCCGGATTGAGGAAGAAGACGATGGACGAACAGCGAATCATTTCCTTGGTGACCTTGGCTCAAACCGGAAACCGAGATGCGTTTGGCGAATTGGCCGTGGCATTTGAATCCAGCGTGTTTTCCGTGGCTTTGCGACGGTTGCGTAACCGAGCCGAGGCTCACGAAGTCACGCAGGACGTCTTGATCCAGGCCATGCGCAAGCTCGACCAACTTCGCGAACCCGAACGGTTTGCCGGGTGGCTGAAGCGGATCGCCGTTCGGATGTCGATCAACCGCGCCGTGCGTCGCCCCAATGAGACACAGTGTGCGCCGGAAACGTTCGGGTCACTGAAGTCGGAGCCACAAAATCCTCTGGAGAATCTCTTGAAGTGCGAAGCCGCCACGCAGGTCCGAGGCGGAATGGATCGCTTGCGAGAGATGGATCGCGAGACTTTGATCGCTTTCTACTTTAAGGGTCATTCCTTGAAGCAGATGAGCGTGGACTTCGACAGTCCTATTGGCACGATCAAGCGTCGGCTGCACACAGCGCGAAGCCGACTCCGACAGGAGTTGGAATCGTTGCAGTCGTCCGCCTGAATCGAGCAATGATCCGGCACTGGCGAGCCAATGGTTCGGCAGTGCCGAGAACAACAACCAGCCCGTCGCGATCGAATGTCGCGGCGGGCTGTTTTCGTCTACGTAGTTCCGCGGCCGACGTACCTGCGGCCACCGTCGCCAGACGGTTGAGGCTGAGGCAGATGCTGAGCCCCACGGCGATCGCATTGCGTGACGGCGCGAAAACCGCAGTCGCTGTTTCGGCGATCCCGGAAGGTCTGCCCGCCAACATGACGATCGCGCCGGCAATCGGCGTGAAACGTATGGCGACACGGAACGCTGTGATTCGCAAACTCCCCGCAGTGGAAGCTCTCGGCAGTGCGACGGTTATTTGCACGGACAAGACCGGGACGCTGACGCGGAACGAAATGACCGTGACACACATCGTGTCCGTTGATGGTCGGTGCGCGGTGTCCGGATCCGGCTACGATCCCACTGGAGTCGTGACGGACGAGAACGGACACGAGGTCACTCCCATCGACTCGCCAGCGGTGGCCGAATTGGTGCAGGCGGCGGCGCTGCGCATTAACTCTGGTCTGCGTCACGAGGACGACCGGTGGAAGATCGACGGTGATCCAACCGAAGGCGCGCTATTGGTGCTGGCAAGCAAGTTCGGATCTCGTCTGGACGAGTTGTCGGCCAAATGGCCTGCAGTCGATTTCGAATCGCGTCCCTGGTAGCGGGTTGAACTGGTTACGCAGTGTGGAATCAACCATCGATTCGGAGCCATTCAGCTCGTCTCGCGATTCATCTCTCCATTATCCATGCCGCAGTGAGCAATCCCATTTCGCGGAGCTGTCCGTGCTCACGATGTTGCCGATGTGCAGTACGAATTCGTGTTCCGTGCGGGCGTCGCTCACCGTCGACTCGATCATCTGACGCTCATCACCAGTTCGAGCCGCAGACACAGTTATATCAGCGAGGCAAGCCATCAGGATTCCCGCACGCCAAGCAACTGGGCAAGACGTTTACGCAGGTTGTCGGCATGTCGCCAACCGAGCATTGCCGCCGGCGGTGAAACGAGTCGCGTGCATTTGTTGCGATGCGTGACGTGGCGGCGGTTTCCGACGCGGTCGTATTGCAAGTCCTTGTTCACGAACGCACACTTTCATCGAACTGGCGATCAACGCCACGTCACCATGCCCCCACCCCGGAGTTTCTCATGAGGCCAATCTTTGGCGTTCTGTTCGCAATCACCGTGCTGTTCGTCGGCGAATCGCGGAGTCAGTCCGCCGAGCCCGCCTTTGGAAAGCAGCCCAACATCATCCTGATCATGACCGACGACATGAATTACGGATGCTGCTGCGGCGAGGAAATTGCGAGGGAAAACCACTGTTTTTCGCCGTCTTCCGAGATGAATTGAACTCGATTCAATACCGGCGAATTCAGCTCAATCCAGTGGGATTAGCTACACGTTGCTACACGGGATTGGACTTCATTTCAGACCAGGCACGATCAAAACACTCTCCTTTACAGAGAAGCCAGTCAACGTTTGATTTCTATTCAACCGAGGCTGAGTCTTTTCTGTACGGCCTGCACGCGCTCCCGTGTGGTCCGTGGTCCCGTTGATGCACTAGTCCCACGTTGTCGCTGACCGTTCTCGCAAAGCGTGCACCGGCGTTGGAGCGCATCCATTCCGGCAGGCGCGCCTCATAGGTGTCCAGATTGTGTGAAGTCGGCTTCGAGTTGATCCCGACGCTCCCCGTGCACTGCTTTGCTCAAGTGCAGCCACACATGAAAGTGGCGCGGCAGACCATCGAAGCCGCTGTCTACGGAGGTACGGTCCCTTTCGGACCGACTCTTGCTGCCTCGAAGTCGCGCTGTTAAGATGTCTGACATCCTGACACGTTTAGATCAAGGAGACTTCATGCAAATCGAAGCCATTGAGCGACAGACAACGGCGGATTTGGTGGTCGAGCGGATCGCCGGGGTCATCAAAGAGCAGAACCTGTCAGCGGGGGAGCGACTGCCGGGTGAGCACGAACTGGTCGAACAGCTTAAGGTGAGTCGGCCGGTGCTCCGCGAGGCCCTGGCACGGCTGCAGAGCATGGGGTTGGTGGACATACAGCGGGGACGCGGCACTTTTGTTGGGAATCGGACCAGTCTGGCCAACTGTGTGCGTCTGTTGCGATCCGCGGTGACGATCTCGCCGCAGGAACTTCGCTCCTATGCCGAGTTGCGGCCCGCAATCG
>JAQBZS010000716.1 GCA_027622115.1 Planctomycetota bacterium
CCCGCCAAATCTGAAATACGTAAGCCAGACCCCTGCCCACCCCCGAACTCGGCAGATCCGATCGCACTAATTCCGTGAAATCCCCGTGTTTTTGTGTCTCAAGGCCCCGTTTGGCAGGACCTGCGTTCGTTGTCTGTTAGGGGCGAATTGGCTAAACTCCGGCCCCAATTCCGAACTCGCACGGATGTGGCGTTTTGGCGGTGTGAGCGACTCTCGTTTGTTGAAGAAGCGGCCCGCTAACCCCTCGCATTTTGCCTCGGAAGCCGGTCGCGAACGTCGCCATGCCGGCCTGGAAAGCCAAACTCACGCATTCTTTCTCACTCGCCCTTGAGGTCGCCTGCTTCAGCACTTTGACAGTCTCTTGCGAACGACGTACGCGCCGCGAATTGACTGCCTAGCCACAAGTATACGACCCAACGGTAGATTCGAAGGAGACACTCTTGTCGACCGATGGTCCAGACGATCCCAGTGTTGATGAGCCGACAAATGCTGATCCATCCGACCAGAATATTCTGCAGATGGACATCGTCGATGAGATGAAGAACAGTTATCTCACGTACGCGATGAGCGTGATCATCAGCCGTGCACTGCCGGACGCGCGAGATGGGCTGAAGCCGTCGCAGCGACGGATTCTCGTGGCGATGAACGACCTCAATCTGGGGCCGACGGGCAGTCGTACAAAGTGCTCGAAGATCGCCGGTGAAACAATGGGCAATTATCACCCACACGGTGATGCTGCCATTTACGCCACGCTGGTCCGCATGGCGCAAAACTGGATGATGCGGCAGGTCTTGATCGACAAACAGGGGAACTTCGGGTCGCTCGCCGGATTGCCTCCGGCAGCCATGCGATACACCGAAGCACGGTTGGGCGGCGCGGCGGCGGAAATGATGCGGGACATCGACCGCGACACCGTCGATTTCATTCCCACCTACGATCAGCAGCGCAACGAACCGGTGGTCTTGCCGGCTCGATTTCCGAATCTGCTGGTCAATGGGTCGACGGGAATCGCCGTCGGCATGGCGACCAGCATTCCGCCTCACAACACGGGCGAAGTGTGCAGCGCGGTGATTCAACTCCTCGACAATCCCGACACCTCGCTCGACGAACTGATGGAAATCCTGCCTGCTCCGGATTTCCCGACCGGCGGGATCATCTGTGGCCGGATGGGCACGCGGCAGGGCTATATGACGGGCCGCTCGACAATCACGTTGCGAGCCAGAACCCACTTCGAAACCGAAGGCCGTAGCGACGTCATCGTGATCACGGAAATCCCGTATCTCGAAACGCGCGACCGCATTCGCGAAAAACTGGAACACGTTGTTCGCGATGAACGCGTGAAGGGCATCTCGCGGATCGTCGACCTCACGGATCGCAAGATTCCGCCGTGGCAAGTGCGACTGCACATCGTGCTCAAAAAGGAGGCCGACCCCACGGTCGTGCTGAACCAGCTCTATCAATTCTCGCCGTTGCAGACGACGGTCAGCGTGATTCTGTTGGCTTTGGTGGGCAACCGACCGCAGATGATGACGTTGCGAGGGTTGCTGGCGGAATTCATTCGGCATCGCATCGACGTGATTCGACGTCGCACCGAATTCCAACTCGCCGAAGCTCGCAAACGCAAGCACACGGTCGAAGGTTTGCTTATCGCGCAGATCGACATCGACATTGTGATCAACACGATTCGTGGCGCGGGCAGTCGAGCCGAAGCCAAAGAGGCATTGCAGAAGATCGAAGTGGTCGCCGAATTGGTGGCTCGTGCTTTGGGCATCGACGGGTTCAAGGCCTTCCAAAGCGAGCAAGGCGTTCGCGAACACTACACGCTGTCCGCGAATCAGTCGGAAGCCATTGTGTCGATGCAACTTGGTTCGCTCGCCAATCTCGAACGCGAACGCCTGAACGGCGAGCACCGCAAGTTGCTGGACGACATCACCGAGTTGCTGCGACTGCTGTCGGATGAAGCCAATATTCGCGACCTCATCCGCGCCGACATGATCGAGTTGCGGGACAAGTACAGCGATTCGCGGCGGACGGAAATCTCCGATGAAGAGTTGGGCGATTACGACCGCGACGCGCTGATCACCGAAGAGTCGATGGTGGTGACCTTGTCTCAACGCGGTTACATCAAACGCACGCAATTGACCGTGTATCAGGCACAGAATCGCGGCGGAAAAGGTATCAAGGGTGCCCAAACCGACGAAGAGGATCCCATCGAACACTTGTTTGTGTCGAGCACGCATGCGTATCTGCTGTTCTTCACGGACAAGGGCAAAGTCTATTGGAGCAAGGTCTACGACTTGCCGCTGCAAGGCCGCACGGCGAAGGGCCGAGCACTCGTCAACTTGTTGCAATTGTCCGAAGGTGAGCGAGTCGCCCAATGTTTGGCCGTGCGAGAGTTCGTCGATGATCGTTTTTTGATGATGGCGACTCGCAAGGGCATCGTGAAGAAGTCGGCCTTGTCGGCTTACAGTCGGCCGTTGAAAGGCGGCATTATCGCTATCAAGTTGGATGACGACGACGCGTTGATCGATGTCCGCAATCTCGGCGAAAACGACGACGTGGTCATGGGCACGGCGAACGGCATGAGTATCCGATTCAACCAGTCCGATGCCCGCAGCATGGGCCGCAATACTCGCGGCGTGAAAGGCATTCGACTCACTGCCGGCGACACGGTGGTGGGCATGGTTCTCGCCGATCCGCAACGCAGCTTGCTCACGGTCTGCGAACATGGCTACGGCAAGCGCACCCCATTCGGACCCGGCGAAACGGGCGAGTCCGGGAACGGCGTGGATGAACCGGACGCAGTCGATGAAACCGATGCGGTCGACGAAGCCGATGTCGATGATGAAACCGATGTGGTCGATGAGACGGGCTTGACCGAGGCCGTTGATGGCGAGTCGGAAGCCGGCGAGGAATCTGAAGATGCCGTGCGAAGCACCATGCAATATCGGCGTCAGCGTCGAGGCGGCAAGGGAGTCCGAGACATTCGGACGACGGCTCGCAACGGCAAGGTGGTCGACATTCTGTGCGTCGCGGAAGACGACGAAATCTTGATGGTCACCGCAATCGGCAAGATTCAGCGGTTGCGTGTTCGAGACATCAGTCTGATTGGCCGCAATACGCAGGGCGTCCGAATCATTCGTCTCGATGATGCGGACAAGCTCGCCTCGTGCGCGAGGATCGCGGCCGGGATCATTCCCCCGGAAGAAGAGGACGAGACGCCGCCGATCGAGACACAGACGAGCGACCCGTCAACGGAAACCGAAACTCCGGCGAGTCCAGCCGCCGAAGCGTCGAACGATCCCGACACCGCGCCGTCGAGCGAGTCGAGCGAGTAGTTGATTTGGAACTCAACCTACTCGACGTGCGGCTTGCTCGGAGCCCCGTTCAATTCGTTGCGCAATCGGCGAATTCGTTCCGGCCCTGGCCCCGGTGATCGCGAGCCTTCACTTTCCGGCTGAGGCCGGACCTTCAGCGAAACGAACACCGGGCCTGCCGCAAACAATAGGCGGGCCGCCGAGTCTCTCCACTCGTCAATGTGCTCGCAGCGAGTTCCGTTGTCGAAGCCGCATGCTTGTGCCAGTTGCACGTAGTCAATCGCTTGACCATTCGCGCGTGCGTTCGCGGACCCGGCCGTCGTTTGACAACCGGTGATGTCGTACACGCCGTTGTCGGTGACGACGACGGTCAGGTTGGCGGGAGCCTTGGAAGTGATCGTCACCAGCGACCCCAAGTTCATCAGCGTCGAGCCATCGCCGTTGAACACGATGACGCGTACGTCCGGCTGCGCCAGGGCAATTCCCAGCCCAATGGAAGAAGCCTGGCCCATGCTGGAAGGGATGTAGATCAAATCTCGCGGATGGGGTTCGAACTTGGCCCATTCCAAGGCGGCCCGCATGGCGGTGACAATCACCGCATCGCCGCGAATGCCGCGTACGACCTCAAGTGCGTCCGCGAGTCGCATGCCGGATGCCCCGTTTCTGTTCGATGTCATGCCTTACCCTCCGCGATCACTGCAATTCCGGCGCGATCGGCGGCACGGCAGTCGCGGTAATGCTGAACGACTTCATTTCGCTGATCGGCCCGCTCGATGAGTCGATAATCCAATTCCCAGGCCTTCAACAGCGGTTCCGTGAACCTACGAGCCGTGTCGCCCGGCAGCGAGGACTGCGACAAGTAACTGCGATACCCAATGAACGCGTAAATCGGCAACTTGAAGTCCCACAGCACATTTCGCAAGGCGTCGCCCGATTCGAAGAATCCCGTACACTGAATCATGACCAATGGCGAAGCTCCGCCGACGTACAATCCGGCAGCCACTGTCCAAGCTTCTCCCTCACGGCACACAATGATGAGTTCAATGTCGGAATCCCGTAACGCGGTTTCCCAGGGACCAAGCGTGCTGTCGGGGATCCACACGACATGCGTGATCCCCATGTCGCCCAACATCAAGACGATTTCCGAACCTGTAAACATGTCGAAGTCCAAACAGTTCGATTTTGTTTTGCCGATTGAGTCAACGTTAGGGTGTTGAAAACTCGCCCTTGACTGACGAATTCTTTGGCGCAGGTTTCGTGCAAGGGGTGGCTGGGGTCGGGTGGT
>JAQBZS010000717.1 GCA_027622115.1 Planctomycetota bacterium
CACTCGGTGACGAGCTGTCACAGGATGTGAAGCTATGTTGTTTCGGTGTCTGGGACCGAATCTGGTCGTTCATACGCCCGCTAAACTCAACCTGTTCCTCGAAGTCTTTGGCAAGAGGCAGGATGGGTTTCACGAGCTTGAGACGCTCATGGTCTCGATCAGCCTCTACGACTCCTTGACCTTTAGCGCCAGTGACACGGGTCGAGTTGAGTTGGCCTGTTCCACGGTGTCCGGCTCGACCGCGTCCGACCCCGCCGCGCATGACCTTCCGCTCGACGACCGGAATCTGATCGTAAGAGCCGCAGAACTGTTGCGAAATACAACCGGCACCGCGAAGGGTGTTCAAATCCGGCTCACGAAGCGAATTCCGATCGCCGGGGGCTTGGCTGGTGGTTCCAGCGATGCTGCCGCGACTCTGATGGGTCTGAATGGATTCTGGAAACTGGGGCTCTCTGCTAGCGAGCTTCAGGAATTGGGATCGCAACTCGGTAGCGACATCGCTTTCTTCTTGAATTCGACTCCCGCCGCAATCTGTCGCGGGCGCGGCGAACTCATCGAATCCCTCGCAATTCCAATGAATCTGCATTTCGTGGTGGCAAAACCATCCAGCGGGCTGTCAACTGCGAACGTCTTCAAGCACTGCCGACCAGCCGATCAACCAAGATCCATCGGACCTCTCGTGCAGGCATTGCAGCACGGCGAACTGCGAAAGGTCGGCGATTGCCTGCACAATCGGCTGCAACAACCGGCCGAATCGCTTTCAATCGATGTGAAGAGCCTGAACTCCAAGTTCAGTGAATTACCCCTGGCAGGACACTTGATGAGCGGGAGCGGGACTTGTTGTTTTGGTGTTTGCGGCGACGCGCGAATCGCACGGCGGATCGCGCGGCAGTTGCGGGCTCGGCAAGTTCCCTCGGTTTTTGCAGCGCAGCCGCGTTTATGACGAATGGTGAATCCCCGGGTCGGGCCTTCGATTTTTTAACGCTGTTGTCGTGTAAGTCGAGACGCGTCGAATTTAACAACTCGGCAGAAAGCTGGCGTCGAATCCGTAATGGACCGGATCACGAGGATGCATCACAGTGACAAAGGAGTATCGCCGTGGAAATCACCGAAGTTCGCATTAAGCTCATGGATGACCCCAATGATCGACTGCAAGCGTTTTGCTCGATTACGTTTGACGGGGCATTCGTCATTCGCGACCTCAAGATTATTCAGGGAACCAAGGGCTCGTTCGTAGCCATGCCGAGCCGCAAGCTCACCGATCGTTGCCCGCGATGCGGGTGCAAGAACCACTTGCGTTCACAGTTCTGCAATCAATGTGGAGCCGGCCTCGATGAAGATCGGGCCATCAAGGACGACGATGGCCGAGCCAAGCTGTACGCGGACATCGCGCACCCGATCAACTCGCACTGCCGCGAAATGATCCAGAACGAGGTGCTTCAGGCGTACGAAAGCGAATTGTCGCAATCGCAGCTTCCGGGATATCTCTGCACCTATGATGATTATGGTGAAGACCGTTTCGCCACATTGAGCGAGCCGTACGAAGACGAGATCCCGCTCGTGGCATTCAGCAGTCGGCAACAATCGTCGTCGCATCGGATCGACCGGCCCGAGCCGACCACGGGTGGACCTCACCGACGCTCGGCCAGCGTGCCTCAGCAGTCCGCAGCGATCTCATTCGGAAACAGCGAAGACTACGAGTCGGCGGGCGACGACGATTCATTTGGGGTCGGACTTTAGTCGGCGTGCCAAGTCCGTAGCCACGCTCGCCAGAGCGTGGGACTGGCTTTGCCATCAAGAGTCCACGCTCTGGCGAGCGTGGCTACAAAACGCACGACGTTTTCGACGACAACATCGTGAACCCAAGTCGAGAATCGGCCTCTCAGCTTCTTGACCGTGTTTTGCAACGGGATTAAATTGAGGAAAAGAACCCGACGAGGTGGAACGTGCAATCACTTGGCTTATTGAACCTGGCTCTTATTCTCAGCCTTCCACGAGGTGGCAGGTCTTAGGTTCAATTGCCGATTCCAAACGGATGATCAAACCCTGAGACCGCTCGTCGGTTTCAGGGTTTTTTTATTTTGTTCGCGAGCCAACGACATCCAGAGCGATCGTGGCCCGCGACCTACTATTCAACGCTCTGATTCGGAGTCCGTCATGTCGACCGAGATGATCAAGATCTTCGACACCACTCTGCGCGACGGTGAACAGTCACCCGGTTGCAGCATGAATACCAGCGAAAAGCTTCAAGTCGCCGGCATCCTGGTGGACCTCGGTGTCGATGTGATCGAGGCCGGCTTTCCCATCGCGTCGCCGGGCGACTTCGAAGCCGTGAAGCAAGTCGGCCGACAGTTTGGCGACCGAGCCATCATTTGCGGACTGGCTCGCTGCCTGCCGGCGGATATCGACAAAGTCCGTGACGCACTTGTCGATGCTGAAAAGAAACGCATCCACGTGTTCTTGGCGACCAGTTCCATCCATCGAGAATTCAAGCTCAAGATGGATAAGAATCAGATCGTCAAGACCGCCGTCGAAATGGTGCAGCGGGCGGCGGGCTATTGCGATGATGTGGAATTCTCGCCGGAAGACGCTGCTCGCACGGAACTCGATTTCTTGTGCGAGGTCGTCGAGAAGGCCATCGCCGCAGGAGCCACCACGGTCAACATCCCCGACACCGTGGGCTACGCCACGCCGACGCATTACTTCAAGGTGATCCGCCATCTGAAGGACAATGTGCCGAACATCGCCAAGGCCGTCATCAGTTGTCATTGCCACAACGACCTGGGACTGGCCGTGGCCAACAGTCTGTCAGCCGTGGAAGCAGGGGCTCGGCAAGTCGAATGCACGATCAACGGCTTGGGGGAACGAGCCGGAAACGCGGCGTTGGAAGAGGTCGTCATGGCCCTGCGGACTCGCCAGGACTACTACGACTGCGATACCCGCATCAACACCAAGAAGCTGTACCCCGCCAGTCACTTGGTGTCGAGCATCACCGGCATGACCGTGCAGCGCAACAAGGCGATTGTCGGCCAGAACGCATTCGCACATGAAGCGGGCATCCATCAGCATGGGATGCTGCAAGAGCGGACCACGTACGAAATCATGCGGCCCGAGGACGTCGGTTTTCGCGGCACGAATCTGGTGCTCGGCAAGCACAGCGGTCGCCACGCGTTCAAGGATCGAGTGAGCCAATTGGGGTTCAACTTGGAAGACGACGCACTGCAAAACGCCTTCAAGGATTTCATCATCCTGGCAGACAAGAAGAAGACCATTTACGACGCGGACATCGTGGCGTTGGTCGAACATCGACTCGTCGAAACCGCCGATCGCTGGACGATGAGGAGCTTTCACGCCATCGGCGGCACGAACGTGATCCCGTCCGCCACGGTGGCCTTGAGTTGCGAGGATCAGGCCGTACCCAGCGACGCCGCAACCGGGGACGGACCGATCGACGCCGTCTTCAACGCGCTCGAACGCACAATTGGGATCGAAGCGAGATTGGACGAATACCAAGTTCGCAGCGTGTCCAGCGGCAAGGATGCTCAGGGCGAAGTGATGGTCGAAATCAACGTCAACGGAAAAGTATATCACGGAAAGGCGGTCAGTACCGACGTGATTGATGCGAGTGCTCACGCCTATCTCAAGGCGTTAAACCGAGCGGACGCGGATCGAGACGCACCGGTTGTCGAATTCGGTAGCACGGAACTCGTTCCGTGATTTGAAATCAGCACCTGCGACCGGGCCATGAGCGGAAAAAGTTCCGCACTGCGTCTACAACAAGTCGGTCTTGCCGTGTCGTTCAATCGCCTCCGTTCATTCCCATCATTCCACCGCCATTCATTGGAGGCGGGTCGTCGTCGCTGGGAAAGTCGTGGGAGCCGGAACCGCCACCTTCTCCGGTGGGAGCAATCGCCACGATGTCACTGTCATTGTCACAAAAGTCCGCACTGTCGCTGAAACCCGAACCGTAAAAGTAACTGCCGTCCAGACAGGCTGATGGACTTTGCCCCATCGTGACCGAATAAGACTGGTCGATCGAGCCGAAACCCGACGCCACATCCTCGGATTCTTGCGAGATCGCATGTGCCACTTCGGACAGCCCAACCACCATACCCAGCACGCCGATCGTGGCGACGGCCACCAGTTCGGCCGACACAACAAATCCGCGTTCATCGTGGGCCAGCTTCGCGACAAGTGTGAATAGAGCCTTCATCGTGTCCCCCTGTTTCTCCGCGTTCGCGGGTTGATTCATGCATCAGATGCAGGGGTGTCAAGCACGCGGAATGCCGGTGGCGACAAAACGTCAACGGATCTTGACGTTTTGTAAAGCCGATGTGCGGAAGTCTTGATTCACGAATGACTTAGGACTTCTTCCCGGCCGCGCTTCAGCGAGGATTCGCTGTTTCATCGAAGCGAGATTCCGCACGTAGCGGGTGTCGTGGCATCACGTGTTGAACGTCCGCAACACCGCATGACTCTAAAAGCTATCTGAAAAAGGGGTCTGACGCTTTGGAGGCCTCGCGGCAAAAACTGAGGCCGGAGAGGGTCTGACCCGGGTTGGTCAGAAGTTGCATTTTGAGCAAGTAACTTTGTATCCGG
>JAQBZS010000718.1 GCA_027622115.1 Planctomycetota bacterium
CCAAATCCGAAATACGTAAACCTGACCCCGATCCCCCTACCCCGATCCCCAAAGTGACAAACTCGAACTATTTAAGTCGACTATCAGAAATCGAGAAGGATCCGAATATGCAAACAAACCGAATCGTCATTCGAGCCACCGTTGTCCCAATCGTCGTCCTGGCCTCGCTCGTCGCTTCCCAAGAATCGATGGCCCAGACGCCGGTCCCCGAAGACCGCACGATCACCTTTCTCGTCGGCGAGGCCCTGCGAAACGATCCCCGTGTGTGGCTGGCGGATGTCGACATTGCCACCGACGAAGGCATCGTGACGCTTTCCGGCTCCGTCACAAGTTTGATTCAGGTGCGATACGCCGGCTTAATCGCCAAGAAGATTCATGGCGTGCGAGGTGTGCTGAATCGGCTGCGAGTCCAAACGCTGCCGCGTCCCGACTTGGATATCGCATCCGATGTCGGTGCCCGTATCGAGCAAAACACCGCCAGCCAAATTCGTAATCTGAGAATTCGCGTGACTCAAGGCAAAGTCTTCCTCGCCGGCGACGCGACTTCATTTAGCGTCGGACTGGAAGCGGGGTTGTCGGCCAGCGAAATCCCTGGCGTGTTGGACATCCAAAACGACATTCGCATCAAACCGTTGACCGTGCGACCCGACAAGTTGGTGGCGGAAGAAATCGCCGCGGCCATGCAGCGGGACGTGTACTTAACGGGTCTGAAAATTGACGTCGCGGTGAACGACGGAGCCGTGTCGCTAAGCGGCGTGGTCGGAAATCCCTATCAGCGTCAGCGAGCGGGCGATTTGGCCTGGAAGACGGCGAACGTCACCGACGTGATTAACGAACTGGAAATCAATCGACTAATCGACGGCGGAGAACGCGGCATGGTCATGGCTCCCAGTGCCGTGGAGTTGACGGAAGACGTCATCGCTCAGTTGCAACATGATCCGCGAGTCGATGCTCGAAATATCCAAGTGACGGTCAGGGACGGTCATGTGACGCTGCGAGGCCACGTGCCTTCAGTCGCTCAGCGACAAATTGCCGAAATGGATACCCGTGACGTCGTCGGGGCCGTGTGGGTCACCAACCTGCTGTCCGTTCGAACCGACCTTCAAGACGACCGCAAAGTCGAAGCCGCAATTCGGCAAGCACTGTCCGCAGATACGGTTTTGCGTCGGTATCTACTTAAAGTCCAATCGGTGGACGGCATCGTCTCGTTGTCCGGTACCGTGAATTCGCTGTTCTCCAAATTTCACGCATCACAGGTCGCGGGTCGCGTTCCCGGTGTCCGCGCGATTCGCAATGAGATCTCGGTCAAACTCACGACGCATTTCCGAGACAAGACCGTTGAAGAGCAAATCCGCACGCGACTGAATTCCAACTGGGAAACGTTTCATGTTTCCAAACGCATCAAGATTACGGTGAGTAGCGGCCGGGTGACGTTGAAGGGCGATGTCGACACGTTTGCCCAGCGTCGCGAAGCAGGCCGGATGGCGGCCTTCACCGCCGGTGTGCAGAGCGTCCAAAATCAGGTGACCATCAACGGCGTCAAATATCCGTGGGAGGAATGGAACGACGCTCCGAATACGACTCGACCGGAAGACGACGGTTGGAGATTCCGCGGCGACTTCTTCGAACGACCGGGAATCGGTCGCGGCTAAGTGTTTTCGAGACGTGGACTGACATCACTCCCATCCGTCTCATAAGTCCCATAACTGATGCGACTGATGGCATTGGGCGGGAACTGGCGTTATTCGATCACTTTTCCATAAGCCGTGAATCGAACCGGCTCGGGGCGACCAGCGATTGTGACGATGAATTCTTCGTTGAATTCGCCGACGTCGCTGGGCATCGTCATCGTCAACGGCAACACGTGCACGGCACGACTGGCGTCCGTGAACTTAACATCAAACTTCGCGCCTTTAGTCTTACACTCGACCTTCTCAATTTCGAATGCCTTGTTTCCCCGCAATACGATGTTCAACGTCTTCCGAGACCGTGGAGCGAGTTCTCCAACGTAATTCTGGGCCGGCGTCACGGTGATGTCTGCTTCCACGCGAGCTTCGACCAGTACCGGGAATCGCGGCGCGTTTTCATCGTCGGTCATTAAGATCAATTGTTCGCGAAGCAATCCCACGGGGGCCGAGGGTTTCAGCGAGACCGTGAGTGTGTAGTCGACTCGACCGTTTCCCCGGGACGTTTCCGTAACGGTGGCCACGATGTTCTTGTCCGAAGACTTCACGCCGCGGATTGTCCAGTCGTTTCTGCCGGCGTAAGTAATGCCGATTTGCCGGGACGATGCTTGTCCTTGTGCCACCGCGCCGAAATTGGCGGAGCCCGGATCCAAAACGACATCCGTGCGAATGTAAGCGGTCACGGGAACACGGACTTGTGCGTAGAAGGGCTTGTCGAAGGTCACCACCACGTTCGAATCCTTCCGGCCCGTGAATTTCTTCGTATCCATCGTGACCGTAACCTTGGCGACTCCGCGACTCAACAGCGTGTTCTGATCCGGTTTGGCGGCCGAGCAACCGCAGGTCGTGGTCACGCTGGCGATGTGGACGGTCTCTTTGTAGAGGTTGGTGACGATCAATTCCTGGACCGCATCCGAACCGCGCGCCACGACCCCGAAATCGAGTTTCTGATGGTCGAACATCTTTTGAGCCCAGTCTTGGGCATCAGCCACGCCATGAATGCCGAGCAGTCCCAGGGCAAGTAGTGCAATGCGGCTGGATCGAGTCGACATCTTTCGGCTCCCGTTTTGATCAAAACTGATGGTTGTGTTGCATCTCACCCGCCGTCGCCTTCGAACACGATTCCAACGCAAAGGGTGGCGAGGGAATCCAATGAAGACTCAATGGCTGCTTGCCGAATCCGCGGCACAACAACAGCACTTCGACGAGAGGGTCAACACACCCACTACAAACAATCCAATCATGCCGATGGGATTGAACACAAACCCGAGCAGGCCGTGATCATCGTGGAACACGGTCTTGGCCAGGATGAAACCCACAATCGCAACAAGCGACGCCGCCCATCCAGCCATTTTCAAGTCCGGTTCCGGGACCGGTCCGTGATCATCGTGGCCGTGTTCGTCATGGCTGTGATCTGCATGTTCGCTCATGAAGGTTCTCCTGACTGATCGACTCGATCGCGCGCCGAACTGAGCGGCAGTTACTGCGCGTCGATCGTCTTTTGCAAAATTCCAATTCAAGAAAGCTAAAGTCCACGCATCGAGTTGAATCCACCCAATCCCTTCAGATTGGCATCACCGACCTCAAGGCGGTGAAACCCGTGCAATACCCGGCGCTATTTCCAGGTGTTGTCTTTGAGCGGCTTGCCGTTTGTCGTGAGAATCTGAAAGTGGTGAAAGCCGGTCTTCATTCCCGCGTACCGCCAAACGACTTTTTTCTCGCGAGTCATCTCAAACAGCTTCACCTGGTTTCCCTTGGCGTGATAGCTCGAAACGACCGTGTTGCCGTTGGGGAGTCGCTGGGCACCGCATGCATCGTCGAAGAGTTTCTCGCCGAGGTCGTCATCCGTGACGCTCCACACGATTTTCCCGGTCGCGTCCACTTCGATGATGCGGTTGCCGTTCGTGCAGGCGATCAATGTGTTGCCGTCTTTCAGCCGGATCGCGGTGAACGGCCAGTCGCGTTTATTGCGGCCTCGTTCGTCCGTGGCGAAGGACTTCACAACCTTGCCGGTTGTGGGGTCGTATTCCTTGACGGCGAAATCCAACAAATGCGGGGCGAGATAATTGCCGTTCGGTAGCACTCGCAGCATCCGCGTTTGCATGTGGAAGTTCGTCTTTTGGCACTGCAAAGGAGTCGTCCTCACCACGTCTCCTTCACGGTTGATGACGAGTGCTCGTGGCTCCGGCCCCAATTCCGCAACCAGGTACTTGCCGTCGGGCAAGGGTTGCACGGTGCTGGTTTCGCGCTGTTGTGCCTTGTATTGAAACACGATCTTCTTCGATTCGCGTTCGACTTCCACGACACCTCCGTTCGGAAAGCCCTTGGTCCCGTACAGCGCCAGCAAGATATTGCCGTTGGGCAGCACCCATCCGTCGCTGGCCGGCATGTCAAACTTCCAGGCAACCTGTCCCTGCTCGTCAACAATGACGGCTCGGACGGCATTTCCCACGCCCAGGAACGAGTGCTGAATTTCAGCCGCACGCGTGGTTCGCGCGAGTCCCACGGTCGCGACAATCGCCAGAATCACGGAGGTCAGGCAACTGCGAAGTGAAAGGCGGAAATGTGGAATGGGTGAAGTCTGCATGATTTGTCGGCTCCGAAGGATCGAGTCAAAGCGGCGGAGCATAATGGATTCGTTGTCTTCTCGCATTCAAAGCAAGTCGCGCCAGTCGTCACATTACGACGTTCGCTCTCCAATCCACGGGATTTGACACAAACACATCGAAAAAACCTCCCCACCGGCTCGGACCAAGATGAGAATGGAATCGGATGCCTTGTGGCTCGTCAACCTGTCGCAATGATTGCGTGGGTTGGCGAGTCCGTTTCTACGTGGCGAGCGATGACTCGTTTAACCGCACGCCGTAGGCACGCGCGTTTGGACTCACCAACCCGGTCACATTGCTCAAGCG
>JAQBZS010000719.1 GCA_027622115.1 Planctomycetota bacterium
GTCACCGATGGTAAGCGGCTCTACGTGTTTTTCGGCAAGTCCGGCGTCTTCTGTTTTGACCTGCAAGGCGAACAACTGTGGCGGACGCAGGTGGGGGAGCGCACGAGCGGCTGGGGATCGGGTTGCTCGCCGGTGCTCCACAGGGACTTGGTCATTATCAACGCCAGTGTGGAGAGCGGTTCCGTCATCGCCGTGGACCGCGATTCCGGCAAGGAAGTTTGGAAGGCGGCTGGAATGGGATCGGCGTGGAACACGCCCGTCCTGGTCCCCACGAAGGGACAAACAGAATTGGCCGTCAGCATTCAGAATCACGTGGTGAGCTTGAATCCGGATACCGGAAAGGAACTGTGGCGAGCGGAAGGCGTGCATCGCTATGTCTGCCCGAGCGTCGTTTATCACGAGGACATCGTGTACGCGATCGGCGGCGGACACACGTCGCTGGCAGTCCGCACGGGCGGCTCCGGAGATGTAAGCAAGTCGCATGGCGTCTGGAGGCTTCCGAAGGGCTCGAATGTGTCTTCCCCGGTTTACTACAAAGGCCACCTGTACTGGACGCGCGACGGCAGCACAGCCTGTTGTCAGAATCCCGAGACCGGTGAGATCGTCTACGAAGAACGACTCCCTGGCGCCGGCCGCATCTGGTCATCGCCCGTGCTGGCTGACGGCAAGCTGTATTACGTCTCGCAGCACAAAGGCACATTCGTCGTGGCCGCAAAGCCGGAATTCGAACTGCTGGCTCACAACGTGATTGAAGGCGACGACAGCCGCACCAACGCGTCGCCGATTGTCAGCAACGGCCAACTGTTTCTGCGAACGGATGGAACTCTGTATTGCATTGGTGTGAAATAGCGTTCTGCGAAAACTCGGAGCAGAATCCGAACGTACCCAAGGAAAGTGTGACATGGTGAAACTCGACACGACCGGGATCAGCGCGAGTGTGGTTGTTAGTTGGTTAGCCGTCCTCGGCGTCATGACGCGTAAGCGGCCGGGCAAAGAAGCCGTGCCCGAGGCCTTACCGCCAGCGGCTCACTCACAAAACTCGACAACTCTGGGACCATTGGGCTAGCGCGGCTAACGCCCAAACGGCTAATAAAAGTTGCGCTGTCCAATTAACAATTAAGGATCGGCCGAGAAATCACTGTCGCGTTCTTCGTGGCGTAAACTTCCAGCTTGCGAAGATTGTGGATCGCAAACTGGAAGTTTACGTTGGTCCACCGAGCCGCGCCCGTCCCGAAGCGGATCGTGCGTTCCGCTCCTGTTAACAATCGACGTATTTAATCGCTCCACCAAGCACCACCAGATAAACACAGTAACCGTGCGCGTCCCCGGCATGACGGGTCATGTCCGGTTGAAAGATCGAAGGGTTGGAACCGCCAACATGGGTAACCTGTGGATAGTGTGCGTCCCTGGCATGCGCGGTCGGCGGCCCGACAGGGTCACGGTTCATGCGGTAATCCTGGTCAATCACGGAGAGCGCTGTTCTCCGCGACGAAAGGGTGTAGTCCTGGTTGACGTGCGAAAGAATACTGCTCGTACCACACAGGCCTGTTGGATCGATGTACGTGCCGGGGTTGTTGCCGACGTACATGTATCCGTTGCCGAGTGACGCAACGTCGCCCCATGTCCCGATCGGGTCGCGCTGAATGAACCGCCCCAGCTCGGTGTCCATGTGCCGAGCCCGGTAGTAATACAGTCCGGTCTCTGCATCCAAGCGACGGCCCGTGAACAGGTACGGGTTGTCAACGGCGCTCGCGCCACCGGTGACGATGATGTCATCACCGCCAAAGTCCACGTCTCCGTTCGCGCCGGCTTGGAAGATGGTCTGCCGGCCGTACGCGTCGTACTGGCCTCGACCGTGTTCCCGCTCGCGTCCGTCAACGCCGACACCGAGCCCAACGGGTTCGAGTGATAGAACAGTCGCTGGTCATCGAGGCCGGTGGCCGACTCGTCGCCATCCAGGTTGCGATCCATCACCACGACTTCATCAATCCCGTTGCCGTACACGAATTGACGTTCCAATACTTGGTCGCCGTCTCGTTCTTCAAGCACGCGGTTGCCCGAGTAAACGAACTCCGTCGTGTCTGCTTGGCCGCTGGCGGTCGCAACCACGGACAGGGCGCGACGGTCGCGAGCGTCGTACGTGTATCGAGCCACCTCATCGCTCGCCGTGTTCGTCACGCGGACCAGGCGGTTGCGGAAGTCGTACTCGTAATTGTGGATGCCATCGCTCAACAGGTTGCCGTTGTCGTCGTAATGCAGCGTCGTGGTACCGTCGGCGTCGGTACGGCTGGCGATTTCGTTGAAGGACGAATGCTCGCGAGTCTCACCATCGACCTGCTCCCAGTTGCCGACACCGTCCAGCGTCCACGCTCGATCCTGCGGTGCGATCGTCGTCGCGCCCACGGTGATGTCGGACGCCGCATCATCAAGCACGCCGCGCTCCAGGTCCGTCAACCGGTACGCCGAGTCGAATGCAGAGAGTTCGCTGTTCGATGCGTCGTGCAGTTTGCGTTCGCTGGTCACGTTGTTGACGCGGTCGTACGTACGTTCAAAGCCGCTGATGACGTCTGTGAAGTTGACGCCACGGACGTCCCGCATGTGGACAATGCGCCGTAAGCCGTCGTAGCCGATGTCATCGTGTCCGGGGATGATTCCATCTTGCGACAGCAACGTCGTCTTCGTCCCGTTTTGATATCCGCGCGTCACCACTCGGTCCGCGCCGATGTACTCGTAATGCACCAGCGGCACGGCGATGCTCGGTGGATCATTCGGGCTCGACACATGGCTGATGGCCTCGATGCGATCCAGCGTGTCGAACGAGATCGACAACTCGCGACCGTTGGCATACGTCAGACCCACGCGTCGATCGTTGGCGTTCCAATCGGACGAGATCACTCGCACGCCGCGGTTGCCGGTTTGCTGCGTTTCTTCCACGATTCGGCTCAGGCTGTCGTACGCAAACGTCAGCTCCGAGTTGTCCGCGTTGGACTCGGGATCGTTGTTATCCGTCGCGGACGTTTGGCGGTTGAGGCCGTCGTAGGTGAAGTCTTGCTTGGTCGTGCCGACGGCCTTCGGCGGGTTGGTTGGATCAGTGTGGTTCGAGAAGTCTCGAGCCGGATTTGGATTGAAGATGCTCTCGTCGTTGTGGCGATCGAACTGACCGGCCCGGTAAACGCGAACGGCGATGACTCGATTGTTGCCATCGAAGAACGTGAAGATTTCGGTGTCGTTTTCGTCCTCGATGTACTGCAGGTTGCCGTCGGGTGTGTAGCCGTAGACGACCGTGGTTGGCGGGTTGTCGTCCACGATGTCGGCGTCACCGAACTGCGGCGCGATGACATCCAACCGAGCTTCCGCCGCTTCGATTTGCGCATCCAACCGAGCTTCGTCGATCCCTTCGTGTGTGGCACTGATGGTTGATGCCGTGTTGGTCACCACCACACGGTCACCGAGGATCAAGTCTTCCGACAAGTCCGTGCGGACGTTGAGGCCTTCCGTCGTCGTTACTTGGCGATCCAGGTTGTCGTACAGCCGTAAGCTCACGTTGCCGTTGTCATCCACGCGCGCCGACACGTTCGAGTTGTCTTCATACGTCACGGCGTTGCGGATGATGCCGTCGCCGCCACCTTGCGATTCATCCACTTCCGGCCGCAGGTCCGCCACGCCTTCCAACGTCACGCCGATGTGGAAGCCATCTCCCAGACCGGATTCAGTCAATAGCCGTTCGGTCATCGTCCGGCGGTTGACCCCGTCGTACGAGTACGGCGTCACGTTGCCGAAGTAATTGGTGTTCTCGATCGCGTCCGTGTTGCCGAGACCTCGGCGGTGAATCTGACGAGACTTGGCGAACAGCTCGGTCGGTCCGTTGGCATCGGCCATCGCCACCAAGTTGTTTCGCGAGTCATACCGGTAGTCCGTGGTCTGCCCGATGTTGTCCACGGTCATCTGCAATCGATTCAAGCTGTCATAGAAGTACGTGGTGCGGAACGCTTCGTCGTCGAGCAGCAACACGTTCGTGACGTCCGTCTCCAGTGTTTCGACGACGTTGCTGTTGTCGTCGTACGCGAATTCAACCGTGTTGCCATCCAATTGCGTCGGGTCAAATTCCGAGCGGATCACGTTGCCGGCATCATCGGTTGTTTCACGGAAGCCGTTGTCCAATGCGCTGTCCGTGGTCTTGATCGTTCGACCGGCACCGTCATATTCGCGTCGGCGTGTCACCAGGTCATCTTCCACCGTGAAGGTCATTCGCGAGTTCCGATCGTACTCGGTGATGCTGGAGACTCGGCCGATGATCTGCCGTTGCGACAAGCCTGAATCCGGCCCGCGAGCCTGGTCCAGCAAGCTGCTGGTCAGCGACTGAGCCAACAAACGATCCATGGCCTCGGTGTCCGTCAGATCGATGTCACGAGCAGTCATCACATTCGGCGTCTCAAAGAGCACCTGATTTGTGACCACCACTCGACTGAGTTCGTCGTGTGCAAACTCGGTGACGGCCAGCGTCACGTTGTCCTGATGTCGAGTGTCATCGTCGGCGGGGTCGCCTTTGCGGATCAAGCGAATGATGTTGTCGGCGGCGGCGTACGTGTTGATGG
>JAQBZS010000720.1 GCA_027622115.1 Planctomycetota bacterium
CCTACAACAAATCTCGGCATTCACACCCAGAAACGGAAGAACCTCAGAATTGAAGGAGCGGTCTTGATGATTTACCAATACTTGCGATCAACATCAGTCCCATCCGTCGCATAAGTCCCATGAGTGATGCGACTTATGGGACAAATGAGACGTATGATTCAAGCCGATTCGGGCTCATCATCGACTCGCCTTGCGGAAATGCTTGTCCGCGAACTTCAGATATTGCGTCCAATCGAAGTCCGTCACGTCGTGCTTGCCAGTGCGGATGTGGTAACCGATTGTGTTTTGGACCGGCTTGTCGATTTCCGGCATCTTGTCGGCTCCGATGCCGTCCGTTCCAAGCAGTCGGTAGACCGGATCGGCGTACAATCCCGATAGGAATTCGCCTCGCGGATCCGCCCAACGGTCTTCGTGAGCACTGGCGATGTAGACCGGTCGCGGTGCAATCAACGCGATCAGCATGTGCTGATCCACGGGACAATCGTCTTCCTTGTCGTTGTATTTCTTGTAGTTGCCGCAGAACCAGTGGGGGAACGACGTATTGATTCGCTTGACGGTTTCGCCAAAAGCTCGCCGGCTAAGTGCCGCGCCGCCGCAACCGGAGTTGTTCGAGATCACCATCGCGAAGCGTGGATCACCGGCACCGGCCCACAAGGATGTCTTGCCCAACCGCGAATGCCCGATGACCGCAACGTGCTTGTGGTCGATGTCGTCATCTTGTTGGAAATAGTCCAGGGCACGGCTGAGACCCCAGGACCACGCGGCAATCGAACCCCATTCGTCGGCCTTGGGCTCGGTTTGCTTTCCGACATAGAAATGCGGATGGATGCCGTTCTTGAAACCGTCGTGGAAGTCTGGGTCGATGTCGCCGTAGTAAATCGTGGCGATCGCATATCCGCGATCGACGATCATATCGACGGCCCATCGACTGGAAGCCGCGCCTCGCGATTTTTCCGTGGCTTTGTTGTCCACATACCCCCTCTTCGGGTCATTCCTGGTCCAGCTCTTGGTGATGTGAATGGCTGGGTCCGCATGGACTGCGTGATTTCCCAGGAAATTCAAACCCAGAAATACGGGGGCTGGCCCACTTCGGTTGTTGGGGATGTAGATCAGAATGCTCATTTGCGGGCCGTCATTCTCGCCGGTCAGATAGACAGTGACCTGTTTGCGAGTCGCCTTGCCGCCGAGCGCTTTCGTGTCGATGTCGGTTTGCTTGACGACCAACCCCTTCGGCGCTGCAGGCGATCGCCCGTAAACTTGTGACTCGAACAACTCCAAGATTTCAGGTCGACGCTGTTTGGCCCACTGCTCGGCGCTGATGACCTTCTCACCGGCACTCGTCACCAGCGGATCGGGCAGCGTGAATTTCGGGACTTTCGCTTCGTCATAGTTGAATTGCGCGTGCGACGGATTGGCCATCAAGAGCACCACGGCGGCGGTCAGAGTGAGTCGGAGGGTCATGGAGGCATCCTGGAATGTGGCTGAATTGACTGGGCGATTAGGGCTCAGATGGGAAGCCGAGGTCGCCAAGCTCCAGCCAACAAGAATACCGCGTCAGTCCGGACCGATTCCAATCGGTCGAGGATCACGACCGCGAATGCCGGTAGCCGTGTTCAATGGCGAACCAGTTTGCGTAGCGTTCGCGAGCTTCAAAGTTCGTGTTGCGGGAATCGTTTACGTGGCCGATTTCGTGGATCAACACATTGTTGAGGTAGAAGTCGCGGATCGTTTTCGGCGTCCATGACAGAATCCACAGCGGACCCTCCTGGCTCCAAACGCCGCCATACATCTTGGCTTCGATGATTTGCTGCGGGCGAGGCGGACGGACATACGCTTCGCGAAGCGATTCCTCGATCGGATACAGATAGACGTTCGAGCCCCATTGCATGCCGTAGCACGGGAACAGTCGCCGCTTGCGGGTCATGCGGCTGAACTGCACGACTTCGAGCTTTTCGGTCCAGCGCGGGTGCAATTCCGCCAGTCGTTCGCGGACATCGTCGAGCGTCACCGCGTGGATGTATCCGTCACCGGGCTGCTGAGCGCGAACCAACACATGATCGCGACCGGTGGCTTCGTACCAGTCTTCAATCGCGTAAAACGACGGCGCGGTACGAGTCTCGCCGACTCGTTGGCGATGAGCGATCGGCGCACGCTGTTTCAGGGCTTGCTTACGGTTTTGCTTACCGGCATACCGGCGGACGTTTCCGCGAGACTTGTGTTGCACGCAACGCATCAAACTGACCTCCAATTCGGAGGCACCTCGCCCGCAAATCCGAGCCGTCCTGGCGCTGGTTCACAAAACTCCCTTTCGGGCAGAGACGCCGACTGTGGCCGGGAAGCTCGACCGCAAAGGCCGAGTTGCTGATCACAGCGAAAGAACCATGCTGCGGAGATCCGACCTCTTCAGCAAGCTGTACGGACCACGCGGAAGGCAATCCCACGAGATTCCCGCCAATCATGCGGATTTTGGAAGCGTTCGCGATCAGGCGAAACTTGGAGAGATGCGACGCAACCCGCGAAACTACAACACGTTGCGCGAACATCGACATTCCGGTCGTATGAGTCGTGTGGCCGAATTGGATCGTAGGAATTCTTCCTGCCTTTGACGATTTCTGAACCGGATACACTTGGAGAATCGGAATTCGGTTCGAACTGAATTCCCCTCGCTCCAATCCATGTTCGAGCCACGCGCCACGAGAAACCGCAAGCACTGGGGCGGCCTACCACTCGTTTGGGGCGCGAAATAGGATTCGACACTCGCGGTCCGCTGTGGGCCAAGAACGACAATTCCCCGTGACTGCTGGAGATCGACTTGATGGCGACGCCCACTGCCGTTCCTCGACCTCAGCGATGGGACATGCCGTTCTCTCGCGAAGGTGACTCGCAGCAGTCGTTGACGAATGCGGATGTGGACCGCATTTTGAACACTGAGCCGTTTTCCAAGCTGAACGCCGACGGCTTCAAGCGTTCGCTCCCATTGCGGGACATCATCAAAAACGACGTCCGTCTGGTGAATTGCGAGCCCGGCGACATCGTCATCCGCAAAGGGGATTGGGGTCAGTCCGCCTTCTTTGTGCTCAACGGTGCCATGCACGTGGAATTGGAACCGCCGGAATCGTCCATGCCCGATGCGATGCTCGGCCGTCGCAGCCCCAAGCGGAAAACATGGCTGCAAACGATCGCCCAATTGTGGAGCAATCACTCGGAACCGGAATTCCGTGAACCCGGCGATTCAACCGCGAGCACGTTCGCCACGCGAGAACTCGGCGATTCCACGCGGATCTATCTGCCGGACGTCTCCGCCGTGCTAACGAAGTACCGGACTGCCCGATTGGATTCCGGCCAATGGTTCGGCGAATTGGCGGCGTTGGGACGAACGCAGCGCTTGGCGAATGTCTTTGCCGAGACAAAAACCGAGTTGCTGGAAATCCGCTGGCAAGGGTTGCGGGACATCATGCGGCATGACCGCGCCGGCGAATTGAAGCAGTACATTGAAGGCGTCTTCCGAGAACGCGCGTTGGCGGCCTTTTTACGCAATGAACCGTTATTCCAGGATTTGTCGCCGGATGATCTCAGCGAACTGACGGCCGGGGCCGAATTCGCTTCCTACGGCAATTATGACTCGTCGCAGCCGTTCAAGGAGTTAGCTGCGAGAAGCACGGATGATTTGGAGCATGAGCCGATTGTCGCCACCGAAGGAGAACAACCGCATGGAATTATCCTCGTCCGCAGCGGGCTGGCGAGGATGAGCGAGCGGCATCATCACGGCCACCGCACCATCGGATATTTGAATGCGAGCCAGTCGTTCGGCGTGGCGGAAACGACTGCGGGTTTGAAGTCGGGCGTCGCGGTTCCGTATCGATATTCGTTGCGTGCGATCGGATTCCTCAACGTGGTGGTCATTCCCATGCGGCTGGTCGAGAAGCTGCACATCAAACAACAAGCTCCACCCCCGTCTCTGGCAGCGGCACCCGCGCGTCGCATGGACGACCACTTGCTGGATTTCTTGGTCGATGGTCGCTTCGTGCAGGGCACATCGACCATGGTGATCGACATGGACCGCTGCACGCGTTGCGACGACTGCGTGCGGGCCTGCGCGGAAACTCACGACAACAACCCGAGATTCGTGCGCCACGGACCGATGCACGGCCGGCATATGTTGGTCAACGCGTGCATGCACTGCGCCGACCCGGTGTGCATGATCGAGTGCCCCACCGGCGCGATCTATCGAGACATCGCGTCCGGTCTGGTGGTGATCAACGAGCGCACCTGCATCGGCTGCGCTCAATGTGCCAACAACTGCCCGTTCGATGCGATTCGCATGGTCGAGATCCGCGACAGCAGTGGCCGCGTGATCGTCGACGAGCGCAATGCCCGGCCACTCGTGCAGGCGACGAAGTGCGACCTCTGCACCGAACAGCTTGGTGGACCGGCGTGCGAACGTGCGTGTCCGCAGGATGCGCTTTTCCGAGTTGACATGCGCGACTTGGACGGCGTCCGCAAGGCGTTCCGGACTTAGCTTGGTTCGAGTTTGTCACTTTCCGGGGTCAGGCTTACGTCTTTCAGATTTGGCGGGCGGTGGACTTTGGCTT
>JAQBZS010000721.1 GCA_027622115.1 Planctomycetota bacterium
TCGTGAAGCTTCAAGGCTTCGTGGATCCGCGGCGTGAAATCCAGATGCTTTCCGCTCAGACTTCCCCCGAGCCGTCCCGTGACAAACAGCCGATCGCCCGGCTTGGCTCCCGATCGCGTGACGTAGCGTTTGCCGACGACGGAGCCCAAAACCGTCACGCTCACAACCAGCGGCCCGGACCAGGAGTTTGTGTCGCCGCCCGCAATTACCGTGTGGAACTCATCCGCAAGCGTCTGAATGCCGTCCATGACTTCGCGACCGAACGCCGCGCCGCGCGACTTCGGTAGTGCGATCGCCACGAAGGCGGCCACCGGTCTTCCCGCCATGGCGGCGATGTCGCTGAGATTGACCGCGAGCGCCTTGCGACCGGCTTGGAACGGAGTCGCACCGGGAAACGTGAAATGGACGCCCTCCATTAGCATGTCCGTGGCGACCAACGTTTCCGAATCGACCAACCTCAATGCGGCGGCGTCATCGCCAATCCCGAGCGGAACCGTCCGAGGATTTCCCGCCGCTCGCTGGCGAACCCAGTCGATGAAATCAAACTCGGACCCTCGGCCCTCCGGCAAATGAACCGGATTTGCATCCGCGGGAAATGGCATAGTATCCGTGTCCGGGCTGGGCATCGCTTGGGTCGCCTCCGTGAATTGGTTTCGCTAACGTACCTTGTTCGATCCCACGGAACTCGACGTCTGGGTGGGGATCTGAAACCGCATGATAGTTGCTCGCCACGGACACCGATTTGAACATCGGCCGGCCAGCAGAGTCTATCTTCACATTCCGAGGAGTTGATCCCATGAGTTCAATTCGAATGTCGATGTTGCTGACATTGACCACTTTGGGGACGGTTGGCCTTGCACCGGCAGCAGACAATGACTGGGGTGCCGTGACCGGTCGATTCGTGCTGGATGGCGACCTGCCGCCGATTGCCCTGGCCTTCAAGCAGGGCGCCCCCGACATCAAAGATGCCGAAATCTGCGCTGCCAAGGATTTCGAGAAACACGATCTGCTCATCGATCCCAAGACAAAGGGGATCGCGAATATTTTCGTCTACATGCGAACGGCGGACCAGATTCATCCGGACCTCAAGGTTTCGAAGAAACTTGTCCTCGATTTCGATCAGAAGGGCTGCCGGTTTTTCCCTCGAGCCCTTTTGGTTCGTACCGATCAAGTGGTCAACGTCCTTTCGGATGATCCAATCGCCCACAACACGCACACGTTTCCGATTAAGAACCAAGGCGAGAACAATTTGATTCCGCCCAACGAACGGCAGGGCATTCCACTGGCCAAAATGAAGCTGAGCGAATCGTTGCCGTTCGAAGTGAAGTGCGACTTCCACTCGTGGATGAAGGCCCACTTTCTGGTGCTGAATCACCCCTACGCCGACATCACCAAGAATGACGGCACGTTCCGCATCGAGGGATTGCCGAAAGGCGAGGTGGAATTTCGAGTCTGGCATGAACGTGTCGGCTACATCGATCGCAAATTCACCGTGACGATCAAGGGTGGCGCGACCGTCGATGTCGGCGCGGTCAAGGTGCCGCTGAAACGCTTCAATGAAGACTGATCGGCCAATCCTGCAAGCAAGTAGATTGACCGATGAAACAACAGCTTGGCGTGCTGCTGCAATTCGCGACGCTGGTATTCCTACCGGTCTTGGTTGTGTGGGAAGTGACTCTGCGCTTTCCGTTGATCGTCATGCCGGCGGCTCTGCTGGGTTCGTACTTGATCTTCAATCTGGGAGCGAAGCTGCGCGAGTCATAAGGCGAAGAGTGTTTGGTTTCGAAATCTGAATTTGCCCTTCAAGGAGACGGCTTAACATGCGATCCATCATGATCTTGGCGTTGTTTGGTTTGAGCGTATTTGCACAAGCGGCCCAGGCAGACAAGGTCACCGTGCGGGGCGTGCATCTGTGTTGCGGAGCCTGCGTCGCCGGTGCCACCAAAGCGCTGGACGGCATCAAAGGAATTTCGGACATCGCCTGCGATGCGAATTCCAAAACGGTCAACTTCGTCGCCGCCGATGACGACGCCGCCAAGGCAGGGCTCGCAGGCTTGGCCAAAGACGGCTTCTTCGGCGCGGCCGCTCATGGCAAGAATGAAATCAAATTCCCGATCGTCCCGATCAAGAAAGGCAGTAAGTCCGACAAGGTCAAGTTCTATGGCCTGCATCTGTGCTGTGGCGCGTGTGTCACGGGTGCTCAAAAGTCCGTCCAAAGCTTGGACAACATCATGTCCATCGACATCGACCGCAAAGAGGGCACGCTGACGCTTAGCGGCAAGGACATCATTGTGGCGGATGCACTCACCGCTTTGAACAAGGGCGGCTTCTATGGTTCGCTGAAGAAACCCGAAGTGGCGAAGCCCGTGGAAAAGAAGAAACCGACCGTGAAGAAGTGATTCACGGAATTCCGTGTCGTCAGCGGCGGTCAAGGCGGCGGACGCGAGCAAGTGATGTGCGAACGATCGATCGTCGTTCGCAGTCATTCGCCTTCGCGTGCGCCGCTTTTTCATTTTGGATTTGGGTCGGTACGAGGCCGGTGGAGAGCATCAAAACAGCCCGCCCCTCTTCTTTGGCACGCTCTCCCGTTCCGTCTCCTTCGGAACTTCACGTTCGATGGATCGAGCGGCTTCCAACTTCGGGAGTAGCTCCGCCAATCGTTCAGCGATCGATTTGGTCTTGAGTCGATCCGATTGGTGCAACTTCGTTTTAACATCCGACGTCACGGTCCAGACCTGTTTCGATTTGCGAAGCTCCTGGTCGGCGATGCCATCCGCATTGAAATCGCTCAGAATCAGGTCGATCTCGCCATCGTGATCGCAATCATAAAATGCACGCGGAATGGGCGTGAATTGGACGACGAATTCGAAGTCAAACGTGTCGGCACCAGGGCCGGACGAGTACAGCCCCGAGCGTTTCTTCGTCGGACTGTCGCCGTCCAGGTCGAGCGCCATCCCTACCAGCTTCCCGTCCGGTCCGTCGACAAATCCCACGGCGTCCACGGTGCCGTCGCCATCGAGATCCATCTCTCGGAGACCGGCTCCAGCAATCCACGCCTCTGGAATGCTCAGCAGCGGCGATTTCGGTCGGTCCTTCAGAAATCGGCGAACTTCTTCGAGATGTACGTGATACGAGAATTTGTCGAGCGAGATGCCGCGCGACGAATCGCGAGTTGGAATCGCGAAGGACACGCCGATCACTTGACCCTGCCGGTTCACCAACGCGCTGCCGGAATCACCCGGATTCAGGCCGCATGACGAAATGACCACGCGGCGTTTGGGTTGGTTGTGAACGCGCGTTGCACCTTCGCTCGGAGTCCGGCGGATCGCGGTGAGTCGCCGTGTGACGACGTCGATTCGGTCGTCCGGCCAGAATCCCGAGTTGGCAACTTCGCCACTCCGCACCGTCCAAGGCATTCCGGCGGCCGGATGTCCAATGACGACACAGGGTGAGCCCGGCAGTGGAGACTTTTGAGCGAGACTCAGGCTGGGCAATCGTGGCAACGTTTTGGGTCTCGCCGACACCTTGAGCAACGCGAGGTCTTGGTCCACATCAATTTTGTACACGACGGCGGAAATCGGTTCTTCCAGCAATCGCATATAGCCGTTGTCGTCGAGCTTCCCAAAGAAGACGTCGGCAACTCGCGTGGCGGTCTTCGCATCGACGGGTGCATCCGCAATCACATGGTGATTCGTGAGAATCCAGCCGTCGGGATGAACGACGAATCCGGTGCCGTGACCGCGTCCACATTGCACGACAACCGTGGCTGGAGCTGTCACCGCGTATGCTGAAGCGACCACCGAATCTGCGGCGGATGCGGGCCAAGCCAGCAGGCCGACCAATATGAAACATGCGGTTGATGCTGCGGAAGTCTTCATGATCACGCTCCTGGTTGAATGGTCTGCTTGGGCCAATAAAAAGAACGCCGAACGAATTCCGTTCGGCGTTCATGTGCAGCACGGATTCATACGCGGCTCGAATCAGAAACTGTCTCGGCCCGTGACTTGTTTCTCTTTGTTGTCCGCCGCCACCACCACCAATCGAACTGCGGTTCTCAAGGTTTCGGCGTCACAGTCCGCACCGACCTTCACGCTGAAGAGTGCCAAGCAGTTGTCTCCGCCTCGGACCATTTGCCAAGCACCCAGCTTCAGCTTGCTGTTTTCATGAAGGAGATCCTTCGCCAAGTCTCCGCACTGTTTCGAATTGACTCGAAAGGCCGGAGCGAGAATTTCGCGAAGTTCGAGACCGCCCAAGATGTGAGTCACGGAGCGGAGGTAGACCACTTGAGAACGATCATTCCCCACCTTGAATTCCAGCCGAAAATCTCGGTCGGCATCGATCGAATACTTCCAACCGAGTTTCTTGATCACTTGCTCAAGTCGTCGATCTTCCCGTTTCACTTCGCCGTATTGTGCGTTTGCGGTGCCGCACACCGAAGCCATCACTGCCACTGCCGTCAACGAGCCGATTGCCAATTTGCGAGTGTTCATTCTGTTTCCCCCTGAGTGAATGAGTGTTCGTGGTTTCCGCGACTGAAATGAAGAATCCGATTCCGTCGCAAAAACGGACACTTTTCTTCAAGTC
>JAQBZS010000722.1 GCA_027622115.1 Planctomycetota bacterium
TCGGCTATCCAGTGATCCTCAAAGCAGCTCATGGTGGGGGCGGACGCGGAATGCGTGTGGTCCGCGAAGCATCGGAATTCGAGTCCGCTTTTGAGCAAGCTCGGCAGGAATCACTCACGGCATTCGGCAGCCCAGACATCTTCGTCGAAAAGTTCATTCAACGTGCCCGGCACATTGAAGTGCAGATTTTGGGCGACAAGCACGGAAACCTCGTGCATCTGTTTGAGCGTGACTGCTCCGTCCAGCGGCGGCATCAGAAAGTGGTCGAGATCGCGCCGGCCCCGAATCTCGTACCTGAAGTTCGGCAGGCGTTGTGTGACGCGGCACTCGCCATCGGGCGAGAAGTGAACTACGAGAACGCTGGCACCGTCGAGTTTCTCGTGGACGCCGACACGAACCAGTTCTTCTTCATCGAAGTCAACCCGCGAATTCAGGTGGAGCACACGGTGACCGAGGAGGTCACCGGGGTCGACATCGTCAAATCGCAGATCATGGTCGCTCAGGGGTTGAGGCTGGATGATCCGAGCATCGACTTGCCGTCGCAGGAGTCGATTGCCACGCACGGCTTTGCCATCCAGTGCCGGGTCACCACGGAAGACGCATCCAACCGCTTCATGCCGGATTATGGACGCGTCTCGCATTACCGTTCGGCCAGCGGCATGGGCATTCGGCTCGACGCCGGCACCGCATTTTCCGGAGCCGTTGTGTATCCGTTTTACGATTCTCTACTCGTGAAAGTGACGGCATGGGCGCGGCATTTCCCCGACGCTTCCCGCCGCATCGAACGCTGCTTGCAGGAGTTTCGCATCCGCGGCGTAATGACGAACATTCCGTTCCTGATCAAGCTGGTCATGCATCCCACGTTCATGGCCGGCAACTGCACAACCGGCTTCATCGACGAGTCCCCCGAAGTGTTCGACTTTCCGACTCGTCAGGACCGGGCGACGAAACTGCTCACCTATCTGGCCGAGACGACCGTCAACAGTAACCCACTGGTGAAGGATCGCCCGCTCGCGATTCGCCGAGCACCCGCCCCGATTCCGGCAGCCGGAACATCCAAGAGCGTACCCGACGGTATGCGCCAGAAGCTGCAAAAGCTGGGACCGGAAAAACTTGCCCAGTGGCTCCGCAAGCACAAACCGCTGCTGATTACGGACACCACGTTTCGCGACGCACAACAGTCGCTGCTGGCGACACGAATGCGCACGCACGACCTACTGCAGATCGCTGATGCGTACGCGCGACTCTGCCCGGAACTGTTCTCGATCGAAATGTGGGGCGGGGCGACATTCGACACGTCGATGCGATTCCTGAAGGAATGTCCGTGGCAACGTCTGGTCGAAATGCGCGACCGGATTCCCAACATCCTGTTTCAGATGCTGCTGCGGGCATCCAACGCAGTCGGCTACACGAACTACCCGGACAACGTGGTCAAGGCGTTCGTGGCGGAAGCGGCAGACGCGGGCATCGACGTGTTCCGCGTATTCGATGCGCTCAACTGGATGCCCAACATGAAGGTCGCCGTGGATGCGGTGATCAAGAGTGGCGCGATCTGCGAAGCAGTCATCTGCTACACCGGCGACATCCTCAATCCCGGCCGACCAAAGTACGACCTGAAGTATTACGTCGAGATGGCCAAAGAGCTGGAGCGGATGGGCGCACACATTCTCGCCATCAAGGACATGGCCGGACTGTGCAAGCCGTATGCCGCCGAAAAGCTCGTCAAAACGCTCCGGCAGGAGATCGGCATCCCGATCCACTTCCACACGCACGACACGGCCGGCGTGCAGGCCGCGTCGATCGTGAAGGCGTCCGAAGTCGGGCTGGACATTGCCGACGCCGCGATGGCTCCGCTTTCCGGAGGCACGTCGCAACCGAACCTCAATACTCTGGTTGAAGCTTTGCGATTCACGGATCGGGACACGGGCCTGTGCTCCGAACATCTCGATTCGATCTCCGACTACTGGCGCGCTGTCCGCGAGTTCTACACACCGTTTGAAAGTCCCGTGCTGCCCGCTGGAGCCGATCTGTACCGACACGAAATGCCGGGCGGTCAATACACCAACCTGTACCAGCAGGCGCGGGCGCTCGGTCTAGCCGATCGCTGGAGCGAAGTTTGCCGCATCTACGCGGACGTCAACGGAATCCTGGGGGACATCGTCAAAGTCACACCGACGTCCAAGGCTGTCGGCGACCTCGCGCTGTTTCTGATTGCCAATGACATGACCACGGAAGACGTGGTTTCCGGCACGCGCGAGCTGGCCTATCCGCAGTCGGTCGTCGACCTGGTCAGTGGTCGCATGGGGCAGACGCCGGGCGGCTTTCCTCGGAAAGTGCGCGAGCGAATTCTGCGCGGCGAAAAGCCGGTTCGTGGTCGTCCTGGTGCGAACCTACCCGCCGCCGACTTCGAACAGACTGCCAAAACAATCCGCCCGTTGCTGAATCGAAAGCCGTCGCGCCGCGAAGTGGTCTCGCACTTGCTGTACCCGCAGGTCTTCGCCGACTTCGCAAAACACCAGCGGGAATACGTCGACACCAGCATCCTGCCCACGCCGGCATTCCTTTACGGTCTGGAGCCGGGCGAAGAGATCGCCATCGACATCGAACCCGGCAAGACGTTGATCGTTCGATTTCTGACCGTCGGTGAAGCACACGAGGATGGCACGCGGACCGTCTTCTTCGAAATGAACGGGCAACCGCGCGAAGTCACCATCACCGATCGTGCTCTGGAGCCGGACGCTCCACGCCGCCCGAAGGCCGACTCGAACAACCCGGCGCATGTCGCCGCCACGATGCCGGGCATGGTCGTCAACGTCGCGGTTCAGGTGGGTGATAAGGTCGTCAAAGGCCAGAAGCTGCTGATGCTCGAAGCCATGAAAATGCAGACGATCGTCGCCGCCGAACGCGCCGGCATAATCGCGGAAGTCCACGTGCGTCCGGCGACTCAAGTCGAGACCGGGGACCTGCTGATCGCTCTGGACTGACAGCAGCATGAGTGGACAGTTGTGGATGCGTCAAGCTCTGAGCCCTCCGCCCGCATCCGCTCTCGTCACACTTCCGTCGTTGCCAGTTCTTCCTCAGCTTCTTCAGGCGAGGCGGAAACTTCATCAGCCTTTCGCGAATGCCGCCACTGTTCCCAGCGTTTGTGGAGCGTGTAGTAGACCGGGATCAGCACGAGCGTGTGAATCGCCGACGTGATCACTCCGCCGATGACGGGAATGGCGATGCGTTTCATCGGGCCAGCTCCGGGTGTGGTGGCCCAGAGGATTGGCATCAGGGCGATAAAGTCTGTCAACACCGTCATTAGTTTCGGGCGGACGCGGAGGACTGCACCTTCGATGACGGCTGTGTGCAGTTCGGAGGGCGTCAGGTCGCGGCCGAGTCGCTTGCGGTGATCTTTGTAGGCCAGATCGAGGTACACGTGCATGATGATGCCGGTCTCGGCGGCCAGCCCGGAAGAACGGCACGGCGGGAATGAGCCTCAGCGTGAAGAGATAGAATGCGCCTTCGCGTTCGAGAGCGGCGTTGAAGCCGGCCAGTCGCTCGCCAAAGCGACTCTGCACGGCATCCCGCAGGATGTAGCGGCTGAGTAGAAACGCAAGAGTTGCTCCGGCCGTCGACGCGAAGCTGACCAGCAGCACGCTTCGCCAGAACCCGAAGTACCAGCCAAAAGTCAGAGTGAGAATCGTCGCCCCCGGCAGCGACAACCCAGTCACGACGACATACAGCACAAACGCGGCACCGTACACCAGCACCGGATGACTCTGCTGATACCCGCGCAGCACGGCTTCCTGAGCCGCGAGGTTGTCGAGCGTCAACGCGTCGCGGTACTTCGTCCAGGCGACCGCCATCACCGCCCCAACCGCCAGCAGCGTGAGCACCTTCTTCCATCCACTGCGGCCACTCGTTGCCTGAGAGCCACCCGTTGCCTGAGAAATGGCAGCATCTGATTCCGCCTGAGGATCGTGGTCGTCGTCGCCGTTCATTGCTGGCTCCCAGCCGCTGGCAAGCCAGCGAGTAACCGCCTGCCTGTTGATCAAAGTCCGCTGGTGAGATTACTCACACCCACGTGACGGAGACCTCTGCGGGAGCCTTACAAAGAAACTGGCGCCTGTCCCGACGACTCGTCAGGCGTACCGATTCTGCGGGCTCGTCACGACACGTCAGCGCGGAACGGCAGCGCGAAGATTTGGCAGGAATCGCGGTAAGCCAGTCAGTCAGCCGCGGCTCCGTCACTCACCGTGGCGGATATCGAGGCGACTCGGACGTCAATTACCAACCCTGGCCAGTCGCCTGCTCCAGTCGTGCGAGGGCTGTGCCGAGGGTGGCGATGGCTCGGTGCAGGCCGACTTCCAGTGTGAGCAGCGTACGGAAGTCGCGGATGACTCGGTCGAAGTCGACTTTGCCTTGAGCGTACGACTTCTGATCGATGTCCAGAGTCTGGCGGGCTTGTGGGAGAATGGTGTCGCGGTAGAGGCTGGCGGTTTTGTCGGCGGCTCGGGCCTGTTCGAGTAGATCAGCGAGGAGTGTGTCGTAGCGGCGGCGGAGGGCGTCGATCGTGGCGTGAGCGGCGG
>JAQBZS010000723.1 GCA_027622115.1 Planctomycetota bacterium
CTCCCGCGTCTGCTTGGCGACGCAGCGTTCGCCGCACTGCCGAAGGCCGACGGTAGCCCAAATGAGTGTCGGTGACTCTGTTACAATTAGCACGGGCTTGGCCATCCACCAAGCCTTTCGCCGCGAAGAAAACCTCGATGCACGTTGATCGCGAACCCACGGGTGAATCATGAACGAACCCGAAATGCCATATCCGAATTATTCCGACGCGACGAGCGACGCGTCTCATCCAACTCGCCGCAAGACTCGTCGATCAATCTTGCGAGCCGGAGCACTTGGAATTGGCGGCTTGAACTTGATGTCGCTCAACGCCCTGCGAGCCGCAGACGCGCCGGCGGGTATCGATCCGAGTCGGCCCGTCGGCCGCGCCAAATCCGTGCTATTCATCTTCCTCTCCGGCGGCCTGTCGCAACTGGACAGCTTCGACATGAAGCCGCGGGCACCGGCCAATATTCGCGGCGAGTTTCAGCCCGTGGCGACTCGCACGCCCGGCATGTTTGTCTGCGAACATCTGCCCCAATTGGCGAAACAGAGTCACCGTTTGGCGTTGGTCCGATCGCTTTCGCACTGGTCCAACGAGCACAACCAAGCCCACACGATCATGTTGACCGGCCGCTCGCAATTGCCGCCGGCTTACGACGAAAAGAAACCGCAGCCGACGGATTGGCCATCGATTACGTCGATCGCCGGTCGCTTGGTGAAGTCGCGCAGCACCGGGATTCCGGCGGGAGTGGTGGTGCCGCAACGACTGCTCAACATGAACCAGGGCGGTGTCGTCACGCCTGGGCAATTCGCGGGGCAGATGGGCGCTCGCTTCGACCCGTGGTTTGTGGAAGCGTCTCCCTACCGGGGCAACGACGTCAAAGGGGCGTACCCGGATTTCGCATACCGTCGTCGCACGGAGAGTGCCGTCGAGGATCATTCGCAATTCCAAGCACCCGTGCTCGATCTCCCGGAAGGCCTGACGAATGCACGACTGACTCGCCGAGCGGAAATCCTGAAAGTGATCGAGCGGCAGAGACGGGAACTCGATCGGCACGCCGAGTCTCAGCGATTGGACCGGTTTCGCCAGTCAGCGGTGTCGTTGCTGACGGACCCGAAAGTGCAAAACGCATTCGATGTCGTTCGCGCCGACGCAGCCACGATCGATCGTTATGGACAAAATCTATTCGGCTGGACGCTGCTGATGGCCAAACGCTTGGTGGAAGCGGGTGTGCCGATGGTCCAAGCAAATCTCGGCAACTACAACACGTGGGATCTCCACGGCGGCCTATTCAAGATTTCGCGAGATTTCTTGTATCCGCCCGCGGACGTCGCGATCGCGGCACTGCTGGACGATCTCGGCGAGAGTGGTTTGTTGGACGAAACACTGGTTGTCATCGCCGGTGAATTCGGTCGCACGCCGAAAGTTTTCACGCTGCCGCGAGTCTACAAGACCGCAGGTCGCGATCATTGGGGAGCCGTTCAAACCGCAGTATTTGCCGGAGCTGGCGTGCCCGGCGGCACGATCATCGGCTCATCGGACAAGATCGGAGCGTATCCCGCATCGGCACCGCAACGGCCCGAGGACTTCGCGGCAACCGTCTATCACGCACTGGGCCTTCGCCCCACCGCACATTGGCCCGACATCGATGGGCGTCCGCATTACATCTTCCACGGAAATCCGATCGCCGGCTTGGTGTGAGGCGATACCCAAAACAAAAGCCCAATGCCATTGCTGCATTGGGCTTTGGGAACCTACCTCTGTCAAATGCGAGTCAGAAAACAACAATTTGCAGAGTTGTCGTACGACCCTCACTTCACGGCAGCTTTGGCCTTTGCGGCACCGTCTTTCTTCTTGTCAACCGGCTTAGTGTTGATGGAATCGACAACTGTCTGCACAGCGCTCGCGGGGATGGCGTAGCTCTTGATGCGTCCGGCTCTTGCAATGTTGATCCCGATGATTCTGCCGTCCAAGTCGACCAACGGACCGCCGCAATGTTCCGGCAGAATCGGACAGTCATGTTGCAGCGCAAGTGCATAGCCGGATCGATGGTCGTTCATCCGAGTGCTCATGTTGTTCATCTGACCTTGTCGCGAACCGCTCATCTCCGCCAAGTTGGCTCGATCGGCCAATTCGACCTTCACCGACTCCGGCTCCTTGTCGCCACGGCGGACCTTCAAGTCGATCTCGTCATCCGGTTCCAACGCTCCGATGGCTTTCACGAATGCTTCAGCGTTGGAAATGTTCTTGCCGTTGAGCGAGACCACCAAGTCGCCCGCTTTAAGTCCCGCGGTTTCCGCAGGGCTTTTCGGCATGATCCGAATCAATCGAATCCCGCCTTCCGCCGACTCCAAATTCACTCCGAGGAAGCCGCGACGAGCAACTTTCAGGTCTCGCGGTTTGACGCTGACCACACCGATCGCCAGCGGATTGGATTCCGTCCCGACCGACGCAATAAACGCACCGAGGGGCTCATCCGACACATGCCATTTCGCCGGCTTCAAGTCTTGGGATTCGACTTTGATCAGGGCCAAGTCGAATTCTGGAAACGTCCGCTCGACTTTGCCTTTCAACAACTTCTTGGGAGATAGCTCGAGCTGAAACGCGTTGTCGTCGATCTCACTGGCTTTCGTGAGCAACAACCCATCGGCACTGATGGCCGTGGCGAATGCAACCTGCTTCTTGCCGACAAGAACTCGATAGGTGCTGTTTCGCGATTCCTTGGTAATCGGCTGATAGGCGGCGAAGACCTGTTCCGCCCAGACGTCACGCTCGGATCCACCCGGTCGTGGAGACTCGGCGAGTTTCCGCATCAGATCCGGATTCGCGCGTAGCTCACGAGTTTCTTCGCGCGAGAGTTGCAGTCGACCGCCGTTTTGCCGCGCTCGGCGAAGTAAATCCTCCAACGTGAGCTTCTTCTTCGGGTCGGTCTTCTGTTCGGCGGGTTCTTTTTTGGGTTCCGGCTTCGCGCCTCGGTCCTTTGGTTTCTCGGTTTTGGATGTAGCAGACTTCGGAGAAGTGTTTTCCGTCTTGATCGCTGGATTCGCTTTCGGTGTGCTGGTCTTTTCGGGATTCGTCTTGGACGGTTCACTTGCTGGTTGTTTCTCGCCGGGCTGCTGTCCAGATGTCTTCGACGGATCGGTTTTGGACGGGTCGTCCTTGGAATTCTGATCGGGAGCCGGCCGCTCCTCCGGTGGACTGAGCCGCATCAGTTCGCGAATGGAGATCAGCTTGGCCTTGAGTTCCTTTTTGACGACTCCGCGAACAATGTCGAGCGTCAATTCGTCTCCGATGCCTTTCTTGCCCACAAGTTCAATCAGTTCCGACCGGTTGTTCACAGGCTTGCCGTCGATCTGTTTGACAACGTCACCCGCCTTCACGCCAGCCTGATCCGCCGGCGATTTGGGCAGCACCGACCGCACACGCACTCCGCCGCCATCGATTTGTGTTGCTTCAAGATTGATCCCCAAAACCGGGCGATTCAAATCCTGGCCGCGTCCGCCCCAGGTCTCGCCGTTTTTCAGTCGGTCCCAGCTTTCATGAAACGCGTCGATCGGCACGTGATTGTTTTGCGAGAGCGAGCTGCCGATGTTCGAGTGAATTCCAATGACTTTGCCTTTGAGGTCGAAGAGCGGCCCACCGGAATCGCCTCCAATCAGCGTGCAGTCCGTGACCACCCAATGTGCATTCGCGAGGACTCGACCGAGCCGGACCGGCGGTGTTCGTTTGCGATCGAAGCCGCCGGCGTGTCCCAGCGACACACACCATTCGTTTTGCTCCAGCGGCTCGGACTTGCCGACTTCCGCGAAGGGGTATTCGCCTTTGTCGGTGATTTGTGCCATGCCGGCGTCGCGGGAACGATTGGCTCCCAGCGACTTGGCATTCACTTCACGACCATCGGGAAAGACCACTCGCAAGTCGTTTCCGGCAGCGGCCGTGACATGAGCAGCCGTCAGGATCAGGCCGTCCTTGCTCACGACGACACCGGACCCGGATCCGCCGCCGCGAGCCGAGCGGACACACACCGTCGCGGGCAGCACCTTTTCCACGAGCTGTTTGACTTCCGACTCGTGGACTTTGAGCGTCTTGACGGTAATCGTCTCGGCGCCCATCGCGGCAATTGCGAAGTGTAGACCGAGAAAACCAGCCAAGACGGGCGCGAGAAATCGAAGGGAACGAGACATCATGGATTCCAATCTTGAGGACTCGGTGCGGTTTGTTTGAGAAGTCTCGAAGTGATGAGAGCCCAACTATGCCTTAAACGAGCAAAGCGATGCGGAGTCGACAATCGCCCGGTTCACCTCGCGAGGGACAGGCGGACGCTTCAGCATACTCAGCGGGAATTCGAAAGCTCAACTCCCGGCGCCGGCGTTTCGGCGAATGATGAATCCCGTGCGCACGCCCATCGGCACCATAGTTGTGCAGTTTGTGTGAGCGGCAAGGCGCTAGCGGCGGTGTCGGCACGAAGATTACCGACGAAAAACCGGCGGCTAGCGCCCAATGGTCCCAGAGTTGTGGGTTTCGTGGGTGAGCCGTTGGCCGTAAGGCCTCGGGCTAGCGCGGTGCCCGGCCGCTTACGCGTCACGGCT
>JAQBZS010000724.1 GCA_027622115.1 Planctomycetota bacterium
CATCGGTAAGCTGGGATTATTCGTCAGCCGTTTTTGCGATAGCCACGGTTCCGGGCCAAACTTGGGAAACTTCGTTCTTTTTCAAGTCTTTTGACGACGATGGCGCCGAAGAATTCGGCAAGCTACGACCTTCACAGGAAACGGCGCGGGAGGCTGACGGCGGATTACCGGCGCATAGAAGCTATCTGAAAAAGGGGTCTGAACCTTTGGATGCCTCGCTAAACCCCGGCAAAACTGAGGCCGGAGACCCTTTTGCAGATAGCTTCTACGCGTCCTTGGTGTAATCGAACATCGGCGTGGACAAGTAACGTTCACCGGAATCCGGCAAGATCACGACGATCGTTTTACCCGCGTTTTCAGGCCGAGCCGCAACAATCATCGCGGCGTGCATGGCGGCGCCGCAACTGATGCCACTGATGATGCCTTCTTCCGTGGCAAGTCTTGGAGCCATGGCGATGGCTTCTTCACTGGTCACCTGAACCACTTCGTCGATCAGTGATGTGTCCAGGACATCCGGAATGAATCCCGCTCCGATGCCTTGAATCTTGTGCTTGCCGGGGCTGCCGCCTGAGAGAACCGGACTCTCCGCCGGCTCAACCGCGATCGACGTCAACGCGTGGCCTTTCTCCTGCTTGATGAATCGCGACACGCCGGTAATCGTTCCACCGGTTCCGACACCGGACACCAAAATGTCGATCTTGCCTTCGGTGTCTTCCCAAATCTCCGGTCCGGTGGTTTTGACGTGGATCGCGGGATTGGCCGGGTTCTTGAATTGTTGCGGTAAGAAGTACCCGTCGCCCGCCGCGATTTCCTCGGCCTTCTTGATGGCACCGTTCATGCCTTCGGCCCCAGGAGTCAGCACGAGTTCGGCACCGAAAGCTCGGAGCATGCGGCGACGTTCCATCGACATCGTATCCGGCATGGTGAGCGTCAACGGATAACCGCGCGCCGCACACACGAAGGCCAACGCGATGCCGGTATTTCCGCTCGTGGGTTCGACAACTTTCATGCCCGCCTTGAGCTTGCCGGATTTTTCCGCGTCCCAAATCATCGCCGAGCCAATGCGGCATTTGACGCTGTAGGCGGGATTGCGACCCTCGATCTTGGCCAGCACGGTGGCTTTGAGTCCGGCCGTGATGCGGTTGATTCTTACCAACGGAGTGCGACCGATGGACTCGGTGTTGTCGTGGAATACGGGCATGGGGAGGCTCCTTCCAAGTCTCGGGAAAACAGGCGTTGATCGCTGCGAGCGACCGGATTATTGAACATGGCCTGCGCCCACACAATGCAGTTCCAGACAACACGAGGAGTCCGACAAGACGATGTCGATGCGGGTTGATTGTTAGTCCGACCGAATGTGCTTCAACTCGCAGCGTTCGGTTCCAACGAGCCGTCCTTGAGTCGAATGACGACATCGCTGTCCGTGACGAGGCTTTGGTCATGAGTCACGACGACCACCGTGGTTCCTCGGTCTTCGTGCAGTGCGCGGAGGTATCCGAAGATTTCTCGGCCCGTTGCGGAATCCAATTCGCCGGTGGGTTCGTCCGCCAGGATATATCCGGGTCGCTTCAGCAACGCTCGAGCAATCGCGACTCGCTGCTGTTCTCCGCCCGAAAGTTGATTCGGACGGTGAGTGAGCCGACTTTCGAGCCCGACAGACTTGAGCAACTCCACGGCTTCGTTTCGAAGTGATTCGGGCACACCGCGCGGGAGGAACGGAACCAGGACATTGTCTACGGCCGTCAGATTGGACAGCAGGTTGAAGTTCTGGAAGATGAACCCAACTTGATTGCGCCGATAGGCATCGCGTTCGCTCACGGAAAAGTCGGACAGGCTTGTGCCGTCCACGATGACTCGGCCGGAAGACGGTTCGTCGAGCGCGCCGAGCAAGTGCAGAATCGTGCTCTTTCCGCTACCGGATGGGCCGACGATGAATGCGAAGGACTTGTCCACAATTTCAAAATCCACCCCACGCAACGCTGCAACTTCGGTCTCGCCGCGGCGATGAATCTTGGTGAGTTGTTCGGCTTGAATCATGAATGTCGCTTACCAAGGAGCGGAATGGGACTGCTGATTGATTCGTGAGCGACCGGCTGTCGCGCTGAATCTAAAGTCGCAACCGCTCGGACCCCAGCCTCGCAACCGCGACAGCGCATGCAGCGACCGAAGAGTCGCCGTCGAATTGATCGGACAGTCGATGCACGGACGCCGAGCGGACGCGGGGATGGCTCTGCACCAATCGTTCCGCCAGAAATTGACCGCCACCGGCCACAATCACGGTCTCGACTTCCGCGGTCAACGCAGACAGAACTCGATCCAACGCCCCGCGAAGCAGTCGCAATTGAACGTCGGAAAAAAACGTGGCCATTTGACGAATGTCGCCGGTGGTGACTTCGGTTCGGTCGCAACAGAGCATTCTGGATAATCGGTCAACGGCTTCCGGGATCGTCGCTGGCCGGCCGTTCGCCGTATCGGTGTTATCGTGGTCTTCAGGAATCTCGCCGAGTACCAAATTGACATCGAGCATCGTCGCGAACACTTCCGCCGCGATCGCGCACTGACCTTCCTCCAATGGGACGGTGTGGGCGAGCGAACAGACGGGCGTGCGTCGGACTCCGGTATAGACCAGTTCGCTGGACTTCAAGCGTTCGATGTCCGTCATGCCCGCAGCGATTGGCAGTCCATCAAGAATCGGGATGATGTCGGCCGTTGTGCTGCCGATGTCGATCAAGAGCGAGTTGCCGCTCGGCACCATGCGTCCCAACCAAGTCGCCAGCGCATGCCAGTTTGCAGCCGAAACGAGCAGCGGAATCTCCCGCGCCACATCGGGTTGCACGAATTCCGCACCCGTTTGCCACACGAAGACGGGGGTCTCGGCAATTCGTTCGACTTCGGACAGGATTCGATCGACACCTTCGGCCTTTGTCCGGAAGCAATCCGCCAGTTCGCCGGTCATGGTCACGGCCAGCGCATCGGGACGACCAAACGGCTTGAGCATTCCAACGATCGTGTCGCCCGTTTTTTCAGGAGTCATCCAGAGCTTGAATGCCTGCGCGGATGCCTGGCGGTCGTTGTCGGCGACCTTGATGTTGGCACCGCCGATATCCAGACCGATGACATACATCTTTAGGACTCCGTTTCCGCGACAAGATCAGACAGATCGGATTTGACTTAAGGACACGGCTCCATCCCAAGTCTCAATCACCATCCGGCAACTCCGGCGGTAAGACATTGCGGGCCTTGTCTGAAATGTCCTTACGGCACCAGGCGCCGTCCCAGCGGATGCACTTCACGGCTTGGTAGGCCTTGAGTTTTGCGTGCGAGATGCTTTCGCCCAGGGCCGTGACCCCGAGGACTCGACCACCCGCGTTCACGACTTTGTCGCCGAGAAGTGATGTGCCCGCGTGAAAGACCTTGGTGTCCGTCAATTCGGCGGCGGCCGCGAGCCCCCGGATTTCGTGGCCCTTCGTGTAATCGCCCGGATAACCGTCCGACGCCATCACCACGCACAGCGCCGGCCGCTGATCCCACTCCAGCGATTCAACGTCGGCCAATCGCCCTTCCGCCGCCGCGAGCAACACGGGGGCGAGATCCGACTTGAGACGAATCATCACAGGCTGAGCCTCGGGATCACCGAGTCGCACGTTGAATTCCAACACCTTGGGGCCTTGAGCCGTGATCATCAGCCCGGCATACAACACGCCTCGATAGGGAATGCGTTCTTTCTTCAGCGTATGCACCACGGGTACCAAAATATCCTCGACCACGCCGTCCATCAGTTCGTCCGTGACGATGGGAGCCGGAGAATACGCACCCATCCCGCCGGTATTCGGGCCTGCGTCTCCGTCGAGCGCTCGCTTGTGATCCTGCGACGTTTCCAGCGGAAGAATCGTGCGACCATCCACGATTGCCAGGATACTGGCCTCTTCACCGACAAGGCACTCCTCGATGATGACCTGATCACCGGCCTCGCCGAACGCCCGCCGGACCATGATTGTGTCGATGGCGGCACGCGCTTCGTCCTTGCTCTTGCAGACGATTACGCCCTTGCCGGCAGCCAGACCGTCGGCTTTGACGACCCACGCCAACTCGGTGCGTTCGTCAATGAATGTCAACGCATTCCGATGGTCGGTGAAGACATGAAAGTCCGCAGTGGGAACGCCCGCCTTTTTCATGATTCTCTTGGCGAAGACCTTGCTGCCCTCCAGACGAGCGGCGGCCTTGGACGGGCCGAATACCGTCAGTTGTGCCGCTTCGAAGGCATCGACGATCCCGTCCACCAAGGGTGCTTCCGGTCCGACAACCGTCAGCCTGATGTGTTCGTCCTTGGCGAATTGCACCAGCCGGTGGATGTCCGTCGCGGGGATGTCGACATTGGTGCCTTCGATGGCGGTGCCCGCGTTTCCAGGAGCGCAATAGACGCGGCTTACATCGGGTGATTGGGCTAGTTTCCAAGCCAAGACGTGTTCGCGACCGCCTTGACCAACGACCAAAACCTTCATGGGGAGACTCACGATTGAGAGCTTTTCGTTCGCGAAACTCGCGCGAGTTCCGGCGACCGCTG
>JAQBZS010000725.1 GCA_027622115.1 Planctomycetota bacterium
GCTTGAGCGAACGCGTCGCGTATCGCTGACTCGCGTGAGTCCGTCAATTCGACTTCATCTTCGGGAAGCACCACATCGTAGTCGTCGGTGGATTGATCGAATTCAAGCTCGTCATCGACGTGCGCGTCCTCGTCGGCAGGCGTTTTGCCGATCGATTCGACGTAACCTTCGATGCCGCTGTCAAACAGTCGATCAATCGAACGCGATCTCGAATCACGCGTGGGCCGCGAGTCCCCTGGCTTTTCCGTCGGACCGTTCTCGCGAGTGACTCGGTCACCGATTGCCCGTTTGGCTTCCAGACAAGCGTCCAAGACCGCAGAACCAATTTGCGATTCCTCGTCTTGCGGATCATCAAGCGTCCATTGTTCGAGTTGAGTCGTGGCGTCATTCTCGAAATGAACCGTGTGTTCCGACCCGTGATGCAGCGCGTACCACAGCGGTGACGTGTCGACCGAATCGGCCGCGAAGTCCGTCGGCTCTGCGGAATCCGTTGAATCCAACAGCGCATCGCAATCGTCGTCCCCAGTCTCCAGCGCGTCATTGACCAACGGCACAATCCGGTCGATCACATCCACGACGCCACTCCAATCGCCGGACTCCAATTCCGCTTCGAGGCTTCGCAACTCGTCGTCGTCATCGTCGGCAGTCTCGTCCAATTGCGTCTCAAACGTCGATGGGTCGATCGCGTGTTCCTCGGAGATCACTTCTTGGTTCTCGTTCACCTCGAGTTCGTCGGTTGCGAGTTCGCCGGTCTGGGAATCGTCCGCCTCAATGGCTTCCGGTTTTGGGTCAATCTCGTTGCCGACGGCCTGCGAATTTCGGGCCGAGGATTCTCGCAGGTCTTGCGCCCGCATCTCCTCAAAAGTGCTGATGCTGCGGCCGGAATCCAGCACGGCATATCGATCCAATACGTTGATCTCTTCAATCCGATCGTATGTCGGTCGACTGAGTGTGATCGCAGGTTGACGGTCGATGGGCTGCGGCTGAGTGGCTTGAGGCTCCGCTGGCGGTAGTTGGGATTCGAATTCATTCTGCGATTCGAAACTTGCTGCCGCATCGGCCGGTGCCGAGATTGGCGGATCGAAGCCGTTGGACAATTCCAAACACGTCTCAAGCGCCGTATCGCATGGCTCATCGATGATCTCGACAGTCACGCGAGGGTTCGTATCGGCGAGATACGTCCACAAAGGTTGTTCGACGGATTCGGCAGCGAAAACCGTCTCAGCTGCCGGACGAGTGTCACAGTCGGCGGGCGTTGTGGCGTCTTCTGCCAAGCCGGATTTCTCGTCCGCGAAATCAATCAGGCTGCAACCATCAAAAATCAGGGGCGCGGGTTCAGCGGCGTGCGTCGTGTGGCGAATCTCCTCTTCAATGGCTTCCAAGTCGATCGCAACTTCCAAATGCGAAATGTCGGGCGACACATCGATCAAATCTTCATTCGAATCGTATTGATCGCTGTCGTGTGCTTCCTCCTCGACTTCAATCACAGACACCGGATCGGCTTCGTGACCAAACTCGACGGCGATCGGCCCCGAGTCGAACGATGACAGCTCAAAATCCGCATCGCCTGTTGGTGTTTCGATCGCTTCGGTCGCAGCCAAATCGTCTTCCTCGAATTCCTCGAACAGGTCGACCGAACTTTCCGTGTCCTGGCGGGGCGGGATGTTCCAATGGAGCGGCATCTGTTTGAGAATGTCCAGCGCCTCATGCACGTGTGACTCATCGACGAACGGCTGATTCTTGGCGAAGGCCAACAACAGACTTTGGTCACAAAGTTGGTTCAGACAGCGCGGTAACCCATCGGCGGCAAACGCGATCAACCGCATGGCGTCGTCGCTAAAGAGGCCCGCCGCTTCGCCACCGGCAATTTCGACCCGTTTACGGACGTATTCGACGGATTCTTGACGAGTCAGCGTTTCCAACAACACTTGGCAACCGATTCGTTGATTGAACGATTCGAGCCCCGGTTCCGCCAAAGTTTCTTCGAGTGATGGTTGACCGGACAGCACGACGCGGATCAGCGATTCGCCGTCTTCCACCAAGCTGCACAGCGAGCGAATTTCCGCCAGCACGTCGCGGCCGAGCAAGTGGGCTTCGTCGGCAATCAACAAGACGGCTCGTTCTTGTTGACGAGTCCGCCGGGTGGCCGCCTTGAGCCCCAGCCGCAGTTCTTGCTCGTCGAGTTGCAGATACGGCTCGTCCAGTTCGAACATCACGGCCTGCAACAGTGCTCGGAACGAGGCGAACGATGAATTCGTCAACACGACCGTGCGAAACGCTCCGGCGAAGTGCGACTTCAGTTGCAAGCACAATTGTGTCTTGCCGATGCCCGCCGCGCCGGTGAGCACGGCGATCCCTTGATCCGCATCCACGGCTCGCACCAGACCGCCAAAAGCCGACATTGCAGGCTCGGCGGAAACAAAAAACTTCGGATTGGGCGTGGCCGCGAAAGGTCGCGTGTGGAGACCGAAATGGGATTCGTACATATTCGACAACCCTGTGCGTCGCTGAAAGACGTGCCGAGACGGCTCATGGGAAATGAGCGGGTGACCGGAAGACCCGAATTCGACAGCGTGATTGATGTGGTTTCGAGAATGCGGGCCGCTGTCAACGACGCAGCCCGCGACACATCTATCATCGAACCGGTGCGACCGCTGCCTTGAGCACAACCGTCAAGGTCGCTCCTTCTTGTGTTCGGTGTCACCAAAGGTTGCACCGCCCTGTCGGCAGCAAATCGCAAGATCTTGACTCATATTTGGGCTTTGCCTAAAAACCCGCCCCGCACGTGGGAAACCCAACTCTCTCACAACCCGTCTGAGTTGTACTCTTCGGTCTTCGACATTCCTTCCTACCTCACACCCCTCCACAGGATCGAGTCCACCACGTCTCGTGATGCTCGATGTCGATGCTTGAATTCGTTTTGCAGCGGTCGTCGTTCAATCGAACACCGGCTTGTTGCCAAGACAGCAGCTCTGACACGTCTCCCCCAAATCTTCCAGGGACCTGATCATGTCGCTCCGCGTTTGCGCTCTCGTTGCGCTCGTGCTGCCGTCAACCGCAACGGCTCAGTGGTATTCGAATCCCATCTCGAATCCCGGTGTGCCTCAGTTCGCATCCCAGCAACCGCAATGCGGCTGTGTTCAACCGGTGGTTCAATATCGAACCGTCCCGGTGACCGAATACCAACAGGTCAAACAAACCGTGCGACGTCCCGTGGTTGAAACCAACTACGAGGAACGCCCCGTCACGGCGTATCGACCGGTGACCGAAACGCGGACGGCGGAAGTCCCCACCGTGAGCTATGAAAATGTCACCGAGTACCGCACCGTGCAGCACAATACCGGTCAATGGCAGACGCAGTATCAGCCCGTGCCGAGAGTCGCGCCGTGTCAATATGACGGCCGTCCGGGGCTTCTGGGTTGGTTGAATCGCACCGGCTATTCGATGCGAATGGCGGTCACGCCGAAATACGTGGTGAATCGAGAATACGTTCCGCAATCCTGTACTCAGACCGTACCCGTCACGCGATCGGTGGCCATCCGAGGTTCACGTCAAGTCGCGTACAACGTCACCAAAATGGTGGCCTACCAGACGACTCGGAAAGTTGCAGTCAACACCGTCCGCTACGTCGATGAAGAAGTCACAACCATGCGACCGGTCACCGTGATGCGAACCGTTCCCGCAGGCAGCAGCCTCGCCTACTTGCCCCTCTCGGCGACCGCCACCGCCACCGCACTGAGGGCCATTCCCGACTCGATCAGCAACGCGAAGGCGAATTCCAATCGCACGGCGGAGAGCCAAGACAAACTCGGTCGCGAAACCCCATTGAATAATCGTGAGTCTTCCTTGTTTGATTCGGGGAAGCCGGATGACCTCAAGACCAAACGGTCGGCCTTCAAGTTCCCCGCCCCCGACACCTTGCCCCCCTCCGGCTCGGAGCAACTTGCTCCAACCACGAGCCGAACACTTCCCTCCGTCGTTCGAGTCAGTGGCTGGGTTGCCCGCGGCACAAGCCCGCGGCGCTCAATCTCTCAGTCCAGCGGACCGACACTCGCTGCTCCTGCGTTGGCTGTTGTGGACGCTCACTAAGCCCCCCCTCAGTTGAGTCCAATCCGCACAGCCCCCTCGCGGCACCGGTTTCATGCCGGTGCTCTTTTTTATTGGTGCCGGCGAGAAGCCGCGGAGCGGCGGCAGCATGAAGCCTGGGGTGGAGCGCAGCGGAACCCCAGGATAGAGAATTTGATCTCGGTAAAGCCTTGGCCCGGTCGATGGTCAAAACCAAAACTGTAAGCCGGAGCGTATCGAGGTCGTGGAAAGTTTGATTCCCACGAATTCAGGACGACCACGAATCCGTTGCTACCAATTCGTGGTCGTCCTGAATTCGCGGGGAGCACTTTCTCAAATCCAAAATTCCAAATCAAAAATCAAAATTCCAAATCAAAAATCAAAATCAAAAAATTCCAAAGCTCCGTCGAGCCGGAGCACTCCAAATGACTTAGGGACGAAGCCGAAACAACTTGAACAATTAAGGGGCGACGCTGAAATTAAACCGGCATTTGAT
>JAQBZS010000726.1 GCA_027622115.1 Planctomycetota bacterium
ACACGCTGGTTTTCAATGGCGCACTGGATCATTTCAAACAATTGATCCAAGGCGGACCGGGATCATTCACGGGTCGGCTGCTCGATCGATGATGAGGCGGATCGAGCACGCAAGGCGATGCGAAGTATTATCTCAGGCAGCGTTCGTGGCCATTGCCGATCAACGTGTCACGGACATGTTGGCGCTTTCAGATTTGCTCGATCACGCTTCGCCAGAAAGCAGGGACGACCTGCCATGCGGTATTGTCAAAACAGAAAGTAGCACCGTTCGTCCCGCACGCCTCGCAAAACTTCGCGTGGATTCCGCCGGGAACGTTTCAGATGGGCAGCCTCGCCAAGTAACTCGACGCAAAACCCTATCACCAGCTCTTCAAATTGCAGGTCACTCAAGTTGTGATACGAGATATTCACAGAATCGACTTCGAAGATTGGCAACCAATCCGGGCACTCACGGAATGCGCCCGGTCGAGTGGACATGCTACCAGAGCACCCACCGCTGCTACAGCGAAGGCAAATCCGGAAAACGGAAGGGGCCGGAGGGAAGAGTCTCGGAAGCAGTTTGATCACCGATCAAAAGGCTCGTTCGAGATTCACGGCGTGCGTCTAAAACGGAAGTGATTGTGAGGCTCCAACGAATTAAGGATCCAACGAATTTGTGTGGACTCTGAAATCTCCCGGCTTGGAACCCAGATGGAGCGTGCAAATCCGGGGTTTCGCTCGTACCTCGCTCCAACCTCGCCCACCCTGTCGCGGTTGCAGCCTTCGCCTCAAATCCGGCTTTTCCGTCATCACTGTTACAGCTTGCTGCCGATAAGCCGGAGTGGAATGGCCGCGTTTTTGACTCGGCTCCACTGCTTAACGCGCGAAGGCTCTCGAACGACCTGGAGATATCCGATGCATGAGGCATCCTCGTTTTGCAAACTCGATTCCCCATTGTCGACGGTCGGATGTTGGCGGATCGTCACGACGGCCTTGCTGTTGGCCGCGACTTCGACGACCGGCTGCCAAACCAGTCCGCTCAACTTCACGGGGACCGGCTGTTTGGAATGTCAGTCCAAACAAAACAAGGAAGAGTGGTGGGCGGAAAAAGCCTCGCTGCCCGTGGGGGCTCGACAACGCTACGAGAAGGGCAAAATGTGGCCTCCGTTTCCCCGCCCCACCGGAGAAGAACAGCAGATGAGCCACGTGTTTCACGCGAATCACTACTGGCCCTACCCCTACAAATGTGATGACCGCAGATACGTTCGAGACATCATGGAGAGTCACGCCGCCAGCGGATGGGTCGAGGCGACGACGCTCTATGACTACCACTTCGAAGAGGACTCCAACGAACTCACGCACACCGGCCGCAACCACTTGTATTGGATCCTGAAACACGTTCCCGCTCAGCGACAAATGACGTTCATCGAACAACTGCCCGATGCGCAAATGAACCAGGAACGGATGGAGAACGTGAAACTGGCTGCCGCCGACTTGATGGGCGAAGAACACGTGCCCGCGATCATGCTGCGGCTCACATCGCCATACGGGCGCCCGGCGAGTGAAGTCGATGCGATGCGCCGCAAGGAGATCGCGACCCTCCGCAGCCCGCGGATCTCTTATGGCGGTGACACGGGATCGGCTGAAATCGCCAAGACCGGCGCGTCTCAGCAGTAACCGGTCGGTGGGAACTCGATGTTGATCCGTGAGAGTTGAGTTGGCGTGTGCCGCACGAACGATTGACCGCCGGACCGGGAATTGCCGCGAGTTGGAACTCACATGGACGAACTCTTTACCAGTCTGTTCTCTCACGAAGCGGGCGAATCGGATCCCGACTTCTCGTCGCGGCCACTGAGCGGATTCCCACCGCCGCCGCCGAGCGAATACCCACCGCCGCGACCCATTCCATTCGCGTCGCCGCGACAAACGGAAAAAACGCAATCCAAAGTCGTGCGAGTGCCGCAGCCACAGAGCCCGCATACCTTGCAGGCCAGCGGACTGTCGTTGATGCAAGTCTGCGAACTGGTCCTGAAACAGCTCTATCTGCACGGTAATCAGATGGGCATCGAACTCGGTCGTCACGCACGCTTGCCATTCCAGGTGATCGACGAAGGCCTGATGTTCCTCAAGGACGAAAAGTGCATCGAGGTGGCGTCGGGCTAATTGATCGGGTCGGCGTCGTATCGCTTCAACCTCACGGAACTCGGACGCCGACGCGCTCGCGAAGCCTTCGAGCAGTGCCGCTACGTGGGCCCCGCACCTGTGACGCTACAAAGCTATATCGAACAATCGCGTCGCCAAGCCATCACCGGAACGGTCTGCACCGAACACGCGCTGCGAGACGCCTTTTCGCATCTCATCATTCCGCGAAACCTGTTAGACGAACTCGGGCCGGCCGTGTGCAGCGGCAAATCGATCTTCATTCACGGACCTCCCGGCAACGGCAAGACGATGGTTGCCAAGGGACTGGGAACGCTGCTCAACAGGCACGGCGGCGAAATCTATGTCCCGTACGCGATCCAGACCGAAAACAGCATCATCACCATCTTCGATCCCACGATCCATCACGTCACGGACAACATGGAGCACCTGGGAACCGAAGATTCGCACAACGACCAGAACCAATTTGGTTCGATGGACGCTCGCTGGCGAAAGGTGCGTCGGCCCGTCGTCGTCACCGGCGGTGAACTGACGCTGGACATGCTCGACCTGCGCTACAACCGCACGAGCAACTTCTACACGGCTCCGCTACAGATCAAGGCGAACGGCGGCGTGTTCCTGATCGACGACTTCGGACGGCAGATCGTCAGCCCGCGAGATTTGTTGAACCGGTGGATTCTGCCGCTTGAGGAACGCATCGACTATCTGACACTCGCCACGGGCAAGAAGTTTTCGGTGCCGTTCGAGCAGCTCATCATCTTTTCCACCAACTTGGATCCTCGCGAATTGGTGGACGAAGCCTTTTTGCGGCGAATCCGGCACAAGATCGAAATCGGCCCGCCGAGTCGCGACCACTTTACGCAAATCTTCGAATTGGCCTGCGGACAGCAACAAATTCCGTTCGACCCCGGTGCAGTCCAGTATCTCTTCGACAACTTCTACGACCGGGGTAAATCCCCCAGATCGAGTGACCCGCGAGATTTACTGGAGATTTTGCAATCCATCTGCCGATTCAGAAACCAGCGTGTCGCGCTGAGTGCGGAATTGCTTGAGGAATCCACAAAGCGATTCTTCTGCAAGCTCTAGCGGGGTCGCCCATCGCCCTCAAGGTGGTGGTTCCATGCCACTGCCTTTGCGACGGTCGGTTCATGACTCTTCTGCAACCTCGCTTGATGGTCCTTGAAGACTGCAATTCCGACATGCTCGCACTGGAAATGACATCCGCCGAAACAAGTTTGTTGGGGCAATCGTGGGCCGTAACTGTCCTCAATTCACCAAGGAGCCGTCTCCGATGAGGACAACTCAATGGTTCATCCTGGCCACGGTGATCTCGATATCGATGGTTGGCGGCTGTCAATCCGGAAGATTCTCGTGGCTGACGGGATCAGGCGAAGATTGGCAACAAGCTCAAGCTCGGCAGGAACTGAAGAAACCGACACAGCTCGATCTGACTTACGCGCAGATGGCCGAATCCAACGGTCATGGCGAAAACGCTCGCTCGTTCTATGAACGTGTTCTCAGCGACGACCCCAAGTCCGTGGACGCGATTCTTGGTTTGGCTCGGATCGACCAGTTGGCCGGTCGCAATTCCGCGGCCGAGCAAGGCTATCAGCAGGCGTTGAAACTGGACGGCTCCAATCCCAAAGTGCTGGACGCCGCCGGACAGTATTACGTCGATCGGAAACAATGGGTGCGAGCCATCCAATACCTGAACTCGGCCACGCTGGCGGCTCCGACGGAAACGACGTACCGCTATCACTTGGCAGTCGCGTTGGCCCGCACGGGTCAGCTTGACGAAGCCCGCCCGCATTTCGTGCGAACGGTGGGTGACGCGGAAGCGGACTACAACATCGGCTACATCCTCTACGAACAGGAAGAGTATGCCCAAGCCAAGGCCTACTTCCTGAAAGCCGTGGCCAAGGATCCGACGCTGCCCGAGCCGAACGAAATGCTCGAAGAACTTCGCAGCATGCAAGAGGATCGCCTGATGCTGGCGTCGGCGAGTGAGGGTGCCGAGGCACCGGTCGTGGCCGAATTACCGCCACCGCCTGGTTATGGTCACGCCACACCCGTTCCGCACGAGCCGAGCATGCCGATTGTCAATTTGGCTGCCGAGTTCGCGCCGCAAACGATTGGTCCGTCGATCCAGCCGGTGCTTCAGGCGCGACCGATTGAATCCAACCTCCCCGAGTCGCCCGGTGGAATCGATCCGCAAGCGATTCCAAGTGTCGAACCCCATTCAGCCGCACAGGGCGTGCCGACCGAGTTGGAGAGTGTCGATGCTCCGGCGATTACTCCAGGAGCGCCGTCGATTCATCGACGCAAGATGGCCGGACAATTCGTGGGCCACTCCGCCCCGCAATTTAGGTCGAGCGATCCAGTGACGACGCAAGGGTCACCAGAGCAGA
>JAQBZS010000727.1 GCA_027622115.1 Planctomycetota bacterium
GGCGGGAACGTCGTCAGTTCGACCGCTGACGTTGGCGTCATTGCCGATCAAACTGGAACCAGGCGCGGTGATTCACGAATTGTCGAATGGCCTCACGCCGCTGCGGTTCTCGATTTTCGTGGCCTGGGTCGGCTTGGTCCTGGCGGCGGTCGCGGTGGCGGCGATGTTGTGGACGGCCTTCCAATTGAGCGAACGCCGAGGGGCCTTTGTGTCCGCCGTCACGCACGAGCTACGCACTCCGCTCACCACATTTCAGCTCTACACGGAGATGCTCGCCGATGGTCGGCTGACGGACGAGAACAAACGCAAGCAATACCTCGACACGTTACGGGCGGAAGCCAATCGTCTGAGTCACCTAGTGGAAAACGTGTTGTCGTTTGCTCGATTGGAACGCACGCACGCAGCGGGGCATGTCGAGGACATCCGAGTGGCGGACCTATTTTCGCGAGTCGAACAATCATTGCGACTGCGAGCGGATCAGGCCGAAATGCAGTTGGAAATTGTCACGCCGGAGCCCGATTTGACGATCCAAGCGGACCGAGGTGCCGTTGAACGTATTGTGTTCAACTTGGTCGACAATGCCTGCAAATACGGGAATTCGCTGGATCAACCCAAGGTGCAGGTCACCTGTCGGTCGAAAGGGAAGTCTGCGGAAATACGAGTCCGTGATTTTGGGGACGGAGTCTCCGCTCGCGATCGCAAACGGCTGTTTCGGCCATTTTCCAAGTCCGCCAACGAAGCCGCCCATTCCGCTCCCGGAGTTGGGCTCGGGCTGGCACTCTGCCGACGACTCGCCCGCAGCATGCGAGGCAACTTGGAACTCGATCGCTCGATGACCGACGGTGCGTGCTTTGTGTTAATTCTTCCGACAGGCGTGCGTTAGAAGCGATCTGAAAAAGGGGGCTGACCCTTTAGTGGCCTCGCTAAACCCCGGCAAGAACTGAGGCCGGAGAGGGTCAGACCCCTTTTTCAGATAGCTTCTAGACAAGCGGCACAAACTTCGCCAGGTCGTCCTTCGGATGGGGAATTCGAACTGGCTTGGCAATACTTGTCAGGCAATACCGCAAAGAAGCCATCGCCCAAATACGCTTGCTTCGCGGCCTCGAAGAACAGCCGACGCTTGGCTTCGCGATGCATCTGTCGGCCGAATTCATCCGAGCACGACCAGGAATCGAAGATTACCCCTATTTGACGTCCACGACGTGATCCGTCTGCGCGCAAAAGCTGACATGCACCCTGGTCACCAAGCGTGGAATATGTCGCCTTGCGACGCTCCAAATGCAGCCATAAGATTAACGAACGTTGATGCGTTCTTGACGTACGTTCCAAAACGTTGGTAAATCCCGCAGATGACTGTGAATCGAAACGTCCTGCTGAGCTGCTTTTGTTTGCCCGCGATCGCGTTTGCGGGATCGAATTCGCTTGTCGCCCAAACGCCGAACGAAATCGTCGAAGTTGTCGTTGATCCTGCCACGATCACACTTGATGGGCCTCGGGCTCGCTTTTCGTTGCTGGTTGACGCGAAAACGAAGGACGGACGTGTCGTCGATTTGACGCGAGATGCGCTCTACGAATCCGCCAATCCGGCATGCGTGGTCGTCTCGCCGACCGGTCAACTTTCAGCGCGTGCAGACGGGCAAACGCAGATCAACATCACTGTCGCGGGGCGGACGCGGCGAGTTCTCGTCACTGCCAAGAACTCGCAAGTCCCCCAATCCTTCAATTTCGAAAACGATATCGTTCCAATTCTGAGCCGTTTTGGCTGCAATTCGTCGGGCTGCCACGGCAAGGCCGAAGGTCAGAACGGATTCAAATTGTCGGTCTTCGGCTTCGATCCGCCCGCCGATCATGCGGCTTTGACGCAAGAGGGCCGCGGACGACGCGTCAATCCCGCTGTTCCTGCCAATAGCCTGCTGCTGCTGAAGGGGGCCGGCGGTTTGCCCCACGGCGGAGGCGTGCGAATCCGACGCAACTCGGGCGACTACCGCGCTTTGCACGAGTGGATTCGACAAGGCACGCCGGTCGGTTCGGCTGCGGATTCGAAAGTGGTGTCGATTTCTGTCACCCCGGGTCAGCGGCAGTTGTCGATGAATGCGTCGCAGCAGATGCGGGTGGTGGCAACGTATTCGGACAATCGCGAGATCGACGTCACGTTTCTCGCCAAATTCCAATCCAACAACGACGCGATCGCCACGGTCGACGAATTCGGGCTGGTGTCCACGCTGGACGTGCCGGGTGAAGTCGCCGTGATGGCCAGCTACATGGGTTCGATGGCGACGTTCCGCATCTTGATTCCTCTAACACCAACCGACGTGGCCCGGCCGGATCTTCCGGTTGTGAATTTCATCGACACGCATGTGGACCGCAAGCTGGCGCTGCTCAACATCGTGCCGTCCGGACTGTGCACCGACGCGGACTACCTGCGGCGAGTTTATCTCGATGTGATCGGCACCCTGCCAACCGCGACCGAGGCTCGCAAGTTTCTCGAGGACAAGTCGCCGAATAAGCGTGCCACGCTGGTCGATGAGTTGCTGCAGCGGCCTGAATTCGCCGACTTTTGGGCGTTGAAATGGTCGGACTTGTTGCGAGTCGACCGCTTGGCTCTCGGGCACAAACAAGCCTATGCGTACTACCGCTGGATTCGCCAAGCGATGGCGGACAACCTGCCCTACGACGAGTTTGCTCGGCAGGTCGTGGCTCCCACGGGTTTGGTCGATGAAGCACCGGCCGCCAACCTTTACAAGGTCGCGAAGAATCCGGGCGCGATGTCCAGCACGATTTCGCAAGTCTTTCTCGGGATTCGCATCGAATGTGCTCAATGTCACCATCACCCGTATGACCGCTGGAGCCAGACGGATTACTACGGCATGCAGTCGTATTTCTCGCAGCTTGCGTTCAAAGCCAGTCCCACGGGAGAGATGGTCAAAGCCGAAGGCAACCCCACCACGAAGCATCCCCGCAGTGGTATCGTCGTTCACGCACACCCACTGGGCACGGTCAACCCGGAGACCTCGCCCGACGGTGATCGCCGGCAGCATCTCGCCGCTTGGATGACGGCCGCCGACAATTCGTGGTTTGCACGGAACTTCGTGAATCGCGCTTTCGCCCACTTCATGGGGCGAGGAATCATCGAACCTGTCGATGACGTGCGGCTCACCAACCCGCCGACAAATCCGGAATTGCTCGAAGAATTGAGCCGGCATTTCATCCAGCAGAAGTACGACTTCCACGCCCTGATTCGCACGCTGACCGCATCGCGGACGTACCAATTGTCTTCCAGTACGAACGCATCGAACGAAAGCGACGAACAGAATTACTCGCGGGCGTTGTTCAAACGCATGTCGGCTGAAGTTGCGTTTGACGCGATTTGCCAAACTACGGGCATTCCCGAGAAATTCGATGGAGTGCCGGCCGGTTCTCGGGCCATTCAGTTGTGGGACAGTCAGACACCGCACTATTTCTTAAAGCTCTTCGGTCGACCGTTCCGAGCAACCGCGTGCGAATGTGAACGTTCGATCGAGCCGACTGTTTCGCAGGTGCTGCATGTGCTGAATTCTCCGGAAATTCAGGGCAAGTTGTCTCATGCCGGCGGTCGCGTCCGCAAACTCGTCGTGTCACACAAGTCCAATTCCGGATTGGTGGATGAACTCTATCTCACTTTTTACTCCCGCTTACCGGTAGAATCAGAACGCAACGCCACGGTTCGATATCTCGAATCTCACGCAACTCAACGACAGCGTGCGGCCGAGGACATCGCTTGGTCGATGATGAATACCGTGGAGTTTCTGTTCAATCACTAGAAGGAACGGACGATGACTCGCAACTACTGTGACCGAATTGCTCGCCGTGATGTGCTCAAAATCGGCGTCGCCAGCACGCTTGGTGTCACCATTGGGTTGCCGCAATTGCTGCAATCTCAGACGCGAGCCGCGGAAAAGGCTCAAGGCGGCAAGGATGTGTCGTTGATCATCCTGTTCCTGCAAGGCGGCTTGAGCACCATCGACACGCTCGATCTCAAGCCGAACGCCCCAACCGAGTTCCGCGGCGAATTCAATCCGATCAACACCAATATTCCGGGCACTCAGGTCTGCGAATACCTGCCCAATCTGGCGAAGCACGCCGACAAGTTCTCGCTGTTGCGGAACTTCACGCATCAGGATTCGGGACACGGTCCGGCCGACCACTACATGCTGACCGGCTACCACCCCACCGCCGGTTTCAATGGCGGCTTGAAGCCCAACAACCAACGCCCGTCGCACGGTTCGATCATCGCGAAGAAACTCGGCCCGCGTGGCGGAGTGCCTCCGTACGTCTGCTTGCCGAAGATGCACAACTCGGGTGGCTCGTCCTATTTAGGATCGGTCGCGGCCCCGTTTGTGGTCGAAGCGGATCCCAACGCTCCCGACTTCGCCGTTCCCGATCTTGCTCCGCCGTTGGAGATTGATGCCGGTCGGCTGGGAAATCGTCGTGAGTTGTTGAGCACGATCGATCGCTTTAAGAAAGCCGCCGAAGTGCAGGCGAACTCGAATCCTCGCAAGCTGGCCG
>JAQBZS010000728.1 GCA_027622115.1 Planctomycetota bacterium
CAGGTCAGTCCGGTGCAGATTCTCATGGAGTTCCTTTCGTGGCGATCCTAAATCCAAGCCCAGTTGGTTAAGCATCAGCCATCGTTGCGTCCTACACAAGCAGTCGCGGCGATTGAATAAAAAACGGCCCGATCGTGCGAATGACGATCGAGCCGTTCAATGGGGTGATGTTGATTTGCGTTTTGACACTATCTCAGTCGGTACTCCTTGTTTTTGCGATCAAAATCCATCGCGGTGAGGGGGGCGTCCAACCGTACTTCACGGTAGGCATAAAATTCGACGAGCGTCTCGGCATCCAGTTCATCGCCGGCCAGATCCGCACAGGCGTCGTCCGCCCAGCCGTAATTCCGCAGCAAGATCGGCAACGAATTCTCCGCATCGATGAAGAGCACCGTTTTGCGGTAATCCTTCATGTAATCCGAATTGGGGAATTCGGTGACGAAACAAATGCAGTCTCGGTCGTCGAATGATTGGCTGTCGATCATTTGGCATTTGACTTGCCCGTCATCCAGGTCGCGACGACGATTCGCGAGCAACTCCGTCGCCAACCTGAGCATCCCCGCTTTGGTGATGGGATGCCGCGACTCGGCCATGGCCATCGAACCTTCTGGGTCCAGGCTGAGGGCCGCCAAGAATCGTCCCTTGAGCCCACCGGGTTTGACGATCAAGTCGCCATTGTTTTGGCCCTCCCGGTAAAGCACTTCTTGGCCCTTCGAACCGACAATCCACTTCATGTAGACACTGAACGGTTCGTGCTTGAACTTAGCGAAGATCACTTGCTCATCCAGCAATTCGCCGTCGACTCGTTCCTGGCGAAACATCTTTGCCGTGTATCCATCCGTGTTGCTCAACAGCCGGTGTGCCTTTTCCAAATGGAGAATGACCAGTTGCAAGGCTTCTTCACCTTCGATGATGTCGCTGGAGATTGCGGCATCCTGCTCGCTAGCTGTCCCGTCCGTGGCAGGCTTTGCGGGGAGTTTCACAACGCCCTCCCCACGAAACTTGTGGATTTCAACGAGGCCCTCGGGATCGGCGGCTGCCGGCATCGAGTTCACGTAGAGCAGGCCGCCGGTTGCAACGACGATGGTCCACGCCACCGAATTGCGCAGCCAAGTGCGAGAGCGAGTAACACGCAACATATAGGCTCCTTTGCCAAGATTTGCCCGACCATCATGGTCGACACGGAAGCCGGAACGGTGGCGTGAAACCGCTTGGAGAGACCGGTCCCTTGAGTCGTGAGAGTGGGCATGGAGAAAGGACTACGACCGACGAGAATGCCCAGAACAGGCATATGGAGAGATGATCGTCGGCCACGTTTATTTTTCGGCGGATCTTGCCAGGGTTGGTCAGAGATTTCTCAAGCGGAGGGGCATTCCGCGTAGCAGGCTCAACGGTTTTGACACCGGTTTTCCAGACAATCTTGATGTCACGGAAGGCCCGCAAACTCGACGCAGCTTCGCCGGAGTTGCTCATCGTTTCGGCTTGCCGTGAGTCAAGCGGCTTTGCCGTCCGACACCGGCCTAAAGCTTCGCGTGCTTCGCTTGGTTTCGCAGTCAACGTGCTCGGTCTAATCCGCAGGGTCGCACATCGTCGGCCAAGGCGTGGAACCGCGAGATTTGCTTAGCACCGTTCGGGGTTCACCGTTAGTCCTTGATCTTCCAACCCAGGGTGCGCCGCGCTCTGCTGATTGACCACTTCGAGGTGAAGTTATTACAGAGATTTGAAGGAGAAAGCCGACCCCCCGATGAGGTTTCGCGATCGATGTCGCCGCGAATTGGTGCAAGCGGGTTTCCAAGCGATCATCGCACAAGTTTCACGGATCGGCTGGAGCCGATTTTGGTGAACGCGTTTTCGAGCTGCGTCGCCACCTGGGCCACTGGAATGCCGCCGGGAATTGAATAGTGAGTTCCCTTGCCGATGTCGGCGATCTGCTGCATCAGACCAGTATCCGCTTTTGACCCGAGACTGATCGTGATGATCTCGTACCCGGCGGCGGCCGCGGCGGTTGCTTGATCGATTGCATATTGAGAGGGGCTGGCATCCGGTTTCGTTGCTTGCCCGTCTGTCATGAGCACAATCGTTTTGGCTGCGTCTTGGCGTCCATTGAGATCCAATTCTTCCTTTGCAACCTTGATGCCCTCGCCCAAGTTTGTCCAAAAACTGTAATGACCGGCTTGCCGGTGCATGACCAGCGTTTCCACGGCATCGAAGTCCTTGGTTAAGGGGCTTTCCAAGACTGCCGTGTCGTCCGTGTAGCAATACGCCACGAAGCCGACTTGGTCTTCCGAATCGACTCGCCCGATGAAGTCCAGCATCAACGACACCGCATTCTTCAGCGACGAGACCGGCTGTTCGCTCGTCTGCCACAGCGTCGGGATTTCGGTGTATTCAGGCGTTTCTTCCTGCCAGTAATTCACCAAGGTTAAGTAGCCGTACTTCTTATTGTAGTTGTAGAGCGTGCTGTATTTCAGCTTGTTGTGGTTGATGATGTAATCGATGTACTTCTCCCAACTGCCGTCGCCCGGATACGGATATGGCACCGCATCAAGACCCAAGGCGGTCTTGACCGTGGGAACGTCGGTCGACGTGATTTCGACGGGAGTCCACTGCATGGAGCCATAAGTCGGCGAGCCCATCTCTTGATAGATTTGAAAAAGGTTCGCCTCCACCTCGGCCACGCCGATGCTCCACATGTTGCGAATTTCGCTGTCGTCATTCATCGATGCCGAGAAATCCAGCGACAACACGACATCCCGCGGCTTGAAGGTGGCAATCGAACGAATCTGCATCTCGGCGTTTTCCGTGCCGATCACCGGACTAAAGAACAGATCGATCTCGGTGCCTTTCGCTTTCGACATCGTAATCGTGACTCGGACGGCGTTGGCTTGGTCCTCGACGGATGGGGCGAGCGACACGAACGTGCGCGATTCCGCATCCCATTGGCCAAGTTCGATGTCCGCGTTCTTGTCGATCTGGATCACCAGCCCGGCAACCGGATTGGCCAGGGCCACTTGATAAGCCGCATCTCGGGCGTCGGCCGGGCTGACCGTCAAGCCGTGTGCCCCGGCGATCGCTGCTGCGTCCGCGGCGTTTTGCAATTGCGTGCGAACGAGCGTCAAGTAGCCGACATCCACGGTAAACGCCAGAAATCCGAAGAGCATGACCATCAGTACGGCGGACAGAACGAGGATCGTGCCACGCCGAGATCCGTCGTCCGTGTGCGATGTGGTGCGGCGAGTCGAAACGGTCGATGGAACTGGTGCAGTGGTTTCCGGCATAAATGGCCCCTTGCAGGTTGAGCGTTGCGACCCGATGAATCGCCGCGAAACGCTAGCCCACTGCGGAGGCGAATCACTGCAACATTTGTTGGCCGCTGCGAGGTTTTTCACTCAAATCGGACTAAGAATCCGAATGCGACGAAGAATCCTGGACTAGCAATCAGGCCGAGTGCCCGGCGGTCTGCATGATCGTTTCAAGTCTTACGACCCGCATGGTCGATACGACCGATACTCGATACCGTTGCGCTCGATTCGATGAGCGCGGCGTATCAACACAGGCGGATTCTGCCGTTCCGATCAAAGGAGCTGTGGACCAGGGGAGAGAGATGTTCCGAACGATCACAACCACCTGCTTGCTGGCGAGCCTCTTCGCGGCCGACGTCGGATTCGGTGCTCCCATCTCCAGCCAGCCGGTGTATACGAATCGCCCGCGGTTCCGCATCCCGTATCGCTACGACGCCGCCGAAATGCAACGGCTGCAAGCGCGACAAATCGTGCTCTATCAATCCGTGGATCAAGGACGCAATTGGCGACCGGCCCAGCGAGTGGCTCCACCGACCGGTCGCTTCGAGTTTCAGGCACCGGTCGACGGCGAATACTGGTTCGCCGTCCGCACACTCGACGTAAATAACCAACTGCATCCCGGAGGCAACGTCATCGAGCCGGGGTTGAAAGTCGTCGTCGATTCCGTCCGTCCCGTGCTGACGGTCGGGCTGCGCGAGTCCTCGGCGGGACACATCGAATTGACCTGGCAAGCCGACGATTCCAATTTGGATCCCACGAAGTTGCGGTTGGAATATCGCAATCCGGCAGCCGCGCAATGGCAGATGATGGGCGTTGTGCCGAAGGCCGGCGGTCGCACATCCTGGACGGTGCCTCAAGCGGGAATCGCCGCCGTGCGCGGATCGATCAGTGATCGCGCCGGCAACGTGGGTTCGGCTCAGGCTCAAATCAACGTCGTACGAGCCAACGCCGGAGGCAACTCCAGACCCGATTTCCGCCAGCCCATCGCGAACAGTAATCCAGACGGGGCGCTCAGTTCCGTTGATATTTCGAACGAATTCCCGTCAACACGTTCGTTGAACGCGGGCACCATCCCCAACACGTTTCCCGGTTCGGCGACGTCATCCGCGGACTACCCAAATTCCGGCGCGATCGCTTCATCGCAACCCATCATGCCGCCCGAGCCGTCGCTGGAATCGAATTCCGTCGGCCCGCCAGTTTCCACGGTCAATGATTCGGCCGCCCGCCGCCCC
>JAQBZS010000729.1 GCA_027622115.1 Planctomycetota bacterium
AGCGCCTGCTCACAGAATCGCTGCATGGATCGTGGGCCGGACCCGGTGAAGGCCGGTCGTTCGTCGCGTTTGCCAATGTGGGTCTGTTCTATGGACTGAAGGAGCAGCCGTTCGTGCCGGACGCAATGCTGAGTCTTGACGTCACGCTGCCCGCCGATTTGTTTCCAAAGCGAAACCGATCCTATTTCACTTGGGAATACGGCAAGACACCGGAAGTGGTGATCGAAGTTGTTTCCAACAAGGAAGGTCACGAGGACGGCTTGAAGCTTGAGGGCTATCGCAAAATCCGGATTCCTTATTACGTCATTTATGATCCCGAGCATCATCTCAGTAACGAGGACTTGCGAGTGTTTTGCCTTCGCGACGCAAGTTGGCAACGCATGGCGGAGCCGATTGTGTTTGCAGACGTTCAGCTTGGCATGCAACTTTGGACGGGAAGCTATGAAAACTGTGAGGCCACGTGGCTGAGATGGGTCGATGCCGACGGCACATTGATTCCGACTGGGGCGGAACAGAACGAGGAAGAACGCGATCGCGCGAATCAGGAACGCGATCGCGCGAATCAGGAACGCGATCGCGCGAATCAGGAACGTGATCGCGCGAATCAGGAACGTGATCGCGCGAATCAGGAACGTGATCGCGCGGGTCAAGAACGTGATCGCGCCGAACGAATGGCCGAAAAACTCCGCAGTCTCGGGGTCAATCCGGATGAATAGGCGGCATTGACGCATGAACGGCGCGGCATGTCAGGCCTCAGTCAACGCGATTGCATGCGTAGAGTCAACTGAATCCGTAGAGTCTGTCGCTAATCCCCCCCCCGAATGCTTCGCGCCTGCGGCCGTTTCCGTGCTCAAGGCCGACTTTCCACGCTTGTTCTCACCCAGACGCGACTTCCGAGCCCCGCATGACCACCGCAACGGCTTCTCTGTCATTCGCTACCTTGGCCGACTTTGACCGCGGCCACTGGCATCAACTCCAGAATTCCGAATTTTTTGCCGCGATTGATTGCAAGGGGCGAATCAAGAAGTCCGGCGACTCCACCTCGGCTACTGCTGCCGCGTTGAGAACCCGGCTGACGAAGCAGTTTCCGACAGTGCATCTGATGGACTCGGTCGACAAATCGACCGCGCTGTGGTCGGTGGGTCTTGAATCCAACGATCGCACCGTCGCCCTGTTCGAATTGGCAAAGCCGAACGGCGATCAATCCATTGATCCCCAGTCGAACGGAAATGGACAGGCTCGGGTTGCGGGCGAGCCCGATGCGTCGGCCAGCCTGAACGCGGTACTCGATGACATCGCCGAGGTGACGGCAGCGTCGCCGGTCGAACTGATCGTCTTGGCGGAATTACTGCGCGAGCACGATTCGTGGCTGAACGACGCGGACCTCGTGCGGCTGTGGCGCATGTTGCTCGTCGAATCGCTGGCGTTCTGTTCGGAGTTGCCGGAACCCGAAGGCGAAGCCATCGCGGAACATCAGCGAGCGATGGTGATGATCGAAATCCCGTTCCAGGCCGCGTTGCTATTCGCCGATGTGAAAGGTGCGGCGGGAATCCGCAAGCAAGCCGCGACGACCGCCAATCTTCACCTCGAGTCACTGACCGACACCGACGGCACGCCGCACGGTCGGCTGCTCCACGGGTTTCGATTTTGGTTGGCCAGCCTGACTCGGTGCGTGTTGTGGGCCGATTGGTCCGCCACGAAGTTTTGGAATCGCGAATCGCAGGAACGATTCAAGTCGGTCATCGCCGCCGCGATGGCGATGACCGACCGACAAGGCCGCCTGCCGTTCGACACCGACATCCATTGCTACGGGCGAGCGGTTCTGAGCGTCGCGTGTGCCGGCGGCTGGAAACGGAAGTCGCCGGTGACTCGCCTGATCGAGTGCTGGAACGGCGATGCACCCATCGATCCGAACGCCAAGCGGCCGCATCCCAAGAAAGTCGATCCATCGCCGACGGGTCAATCGGATTGGGCCGAGTTGGCCTATCTGCGATCGCACTGGTCGACCGACGGGGATCGGATCGTGGTGGGACATGGAGACTCGATGCCGATCCTCGACTTCGCTTGCCGAGGCGTCCCCGTGTTGTCGGGCGACTGGGAATTGGAGATCAGCATCAACGGAGCACCAATCAGTTCGGTCGGCGAATGGTACAACGTCTGCTGGTTTTCAGACTCCGACAGCGACTATGTCGAATTGCAGTGGACGGTGAAGGATGTCGTACGCGTGGAACGACAGATTTTTCTGTCTCGCACGAATCAGTACGGAATTCTGGCCGACTGCCTCACCGCCGACATTTCAGACGCGGTCGAGATGCGGTCGCGTATTCCGTTGGCGACCGGTATCGAACACCGAACGCTGTCGCGAAGCCGCGAGTTGATGTTGGAATCATCCGGCATCCACGTCCGCGCATTTCCCGTGGCATTGGACCATGATCGAGTTCAGAAAGCGGTCGGTGAACTTCAGGTGCTCGACAACCAACTTCAATGGAGCCAACGTGGCGAGGGGGCAATCTTCGCGCCGGTGTTCTTCGATTGGAGTCCCGAGCGACGCGATGCCGAAGCCGTCTGGAATCGCCTGACCGTCACCGACGACCGGCGAGTCGTGTCGGCGGCGGAAGCGGTCGGGTTTCGGTTGCGAGTCGGCAAGTCACAGTCGGTGATGTATCGCAATCATCGACGCGACGGCAGTCATCGGGCGGTCTTGGGTTGCCATACCACGAACGAGACAATCATCGGTCGCTTCAATGCTAAATCGGGCGAAGTGGAACCACTGGTGTTCGTGGAATAGACGTAGTGGAAGAATGGGTCGTTCAAAGCAACTCAGTCCAGCGGCTGGACGCATCTTGGGAAGGAACACCTCAGTTCAGTGTCGGTTCAGGTAAGCCGTGTTGTTCCTTGCTCGGCCTGGATCACACATTGGCCGTTTCTCGCGATTGCCTACGATGTTTTTCCACTGCCGCCGTCAGCGACGTCGTTGCCCCCGCCGAGATCGATGATGTCATCACCATCGCCGCCCATCGCGATGTCCCGCTGATTGCCGCCGATCAGGTAATCGTTGCCCTGATGGCCGATCAGGCGGTTGCGACCGTTGCCGCCGTCGAGTGTGTCGTCGCCGTCACGACCGTAGAGCCAGTCGTTGCCGTCTTCTCCGAGCAGGAGATCGTTGCCGCCTCCGCCGTGAATGCGGTCGTTGCCTGATCCACCGAAGACGGTTACCGGCGAGGTGGAATCCGGGTTGCCGAAGAAGCGATCGTTGCCGGCTCCCAGATTCACCGTGACGGCGGCGGTGGTTTCGATGATCACCGTGTCGTTACCGTTGCCAGTGTTGATCGTGATGACCGCACCGGCTGCCGGAGTCCCGTGGACGACCACGCGATCGTTACCCGCTCCCGTATCGATCACCACGAGAGTCAAACCCGTGATGTCCACGGTCAGATCGTCTGAATCGTCTGTTCCCCGATGAGTCGCGTTGACGGACGGGCTGACATCTCGTGTTACGGTGAACTCGTACGGCTGGCTCCAGGCACTTCGACCGTGGTGAGCATCGACGGCTCGGACGCGAGCCCGATAGTCGCCGGGGATCAGCAAATCTTCCGGAATGAATGTTGTGTCTGTGATTGAACCGACCCGGTAGATCAGTCCTGCGGCGTCGCGGAATTCCAGTTCGAAAACTTCGGCGGTGAGCGGTGACTGCCAGCGCAGGGCTGGCTCGTCCTGAGCCGCATCCTCCACGATCGTGAATTCCGGAGTCGTCGGCATCTGCACGGTGATCAGCGACGGGTGACCGTAGGTCGTCGTGCAGATCGGCATGTCGGGAACGTCAGGATTGTAGATGCAGTCTGTTTTGCTCGAACTGGCGGTGAGGATGTAGAGATTGCCTGTCGGGGCGTCGTACAGGCTCTCGAAGACGGTGTAGGACGGAGTGTCCAGTACGAGGCCGTATTCGGTCGTCAGAAACTCATCCAGTTGTCTCACGCCGACGAATGATTCGTGCCAGACAAATGCACTTCCGTCAGAGCTTTCACCAAACGCATAGCCGTTGTCCGAAACGCCACGGACGAGTCCTTGATGAAATTGCCCGTCGGCATCCGTCAGACGTGTCAGTTCGCCGTTCTGCCAGACAACTGCTTCTTGAATCGATTCGAAGGATGCCAGATCGTCATAGAGGAAGACTCCACCGATGTATTCACCATTGTTCGAGATTTCTACGGCCAGGCTGTTGATGCCGTCGGGTGTTGGTAGCAAGCCAGTTTGCCGGTTTTGCCAATGGGCGGCATTCGATTGTCCCACACCCGTCAAAGTCCATCCTACGGCATCTCCATTCGAGGCAACGCTGAGCGCAACGGCACCATTTGGTTCCGTCAACGGGACAGTCCCGGTTGTCGATGACCACTCGTAGGCAATGGCTGCCCCATCGGTCGTTCCGACAACAAGACCTGAATTCGAAACGTCCGTGCCGAAGGGTGCGATCGTCCCATTCGATGGAAAACCGTGGAAAAGAGGCGGCGTGTGCCAATCTGGCGATTT
>JAQBZS010000730.1 GCA_027622115.1 Planctomycetota bacterium
GCCCATCGCGCATTGACGATCGGTAAACACGACGTGGCGCGAACGGAGTTTGCGTCTGGCCGAAACCTGCTGACTGGCCTGTTGGGGCGTAATCCAGCAGCCATCAACGTGAAATATGAACTCGCCAGGAATCACTACATCGAAGGGATGGTTCAGCGTTGGACGCAGATTCGAGGAACTGGGTCGAGTTCCCGGAACACTCGGCGTGGCCGGCCTTTTTCACGACCCAGCAGCGGGGGACGAATCGAGAGTCGTCCGGGGACATCCGCCCGCCCACCGCAGTTCAGCGGGAACCGTAACGGCAGCCGTCCGTCTGGACCATCCGGTCGCTCGAACGACCCGCGCAACCGCGGCAGCGATCCTAGCCGTAGACAGAATCCGTTCGAGGCCGCCATTAAGTTGCTCGTCGAGTTGACCGAGGAGCAACCCAAGGTGGCGGAATATCGTCGACTTCTGGCAATTTGCTATCGCGATCAATCGTGGTTCCGCTCCGACAACATTGACAAAGCGATCGAAATCCTGAAGGAACTCAGCGAGCAATACCCACAAATCGCGGATTATCAGTTCGAGTTATTGCAAACATACGGCCGAGTGCGGTCACGCGAGCGGTCTCCGTCGGCGGAAGAGATCAAGCGAGTCAACGACAGCTTTCAACACGCGCTGACAATCGGCAAGCAACTCACGGCCGAGCATCCGCATATTCCATCGTATGTGGCTGCGTTGAGCCGGTTGCGACACACGATGGGTCGAACGGCGATTGGTGCGTCGTTCTCGAATCCCGAACGGCGAGACGAATTGTTGGCCGAGGCCGAGAAACACTATTTGGCGGCGACAACGCAGTCGGATGATCTGGTGACTCGATTTCCAGACGTTGGTGGGTACGCATCCCAATCGGCATTCTTGAATTTTGAATGCGCGCGATTGCTCGTGAGTCGCAACAAGAACGAACAAGCTCAAAAGTGCATCGAGCGCACGATTGAATTGCTCAAACAGACCAGCTCTTCCGATCGCACAACGCCGTCGAACAACTGGTTGTTGGTCGGAGCCTACGACACGCTCGCCGGCATCTTGAAGTCGATCCACGGTGAGGATTCGTCGGAATATCGCGAAGTCAAGGAATTGGCCAATGAACTGCGATTCCGAGGTCGAGAATCGAGCGAGCGCAGCGAAACTTCGAGCGGAGATGTGACGCAGTCCTCGGACGAAAAGACACAATCGATCGAATAGCGGCATGTGCTTTCCGATCTCTTCGCGAGCGCGACCGATTATGGAGCATTAGTCTACTTCTCCATAATCACGACGATCACAGGCTGCGGAGACGTCCAGCCAGCGTATTCGGCCAAACGATGACGTAGAATCGCGATTGCTTGCGACTGATCGCAGCCCCTTGACGTTCGCGAAAATCCATTCGACACATTTTGTCCCAACAGCTCGGAGTATTCGATGTCTTGCAGGTTTTCCTGGTGGAAGCTCGTCACCGCTTTTCTGGTCTGCGTTTCGACGTGCGTTCACGCAAGTGCGGACGACGATCGGCCAAACATTGTGCTGATCCTTTCCGATGACCAAGCTTGGACCGACTACCACTTCATGGGCCACGACACGATTCAGACCGAAAATCTGGATCGGCTCGCGAAACAGAGTGTCGTGTTTCGCCGTGGGTATGTGCCGACCGCATTGTGTCGCCCTTCGTTGATGACACTGATCACGGGGCATTACGCACATCGGCACGGAGTCACCGGGAATGATCCGTCGCCCAAATATGCCAAGGTGGGCTCGGACCTCCACAACAAACGGCGAGCCCAATTGATCGCGAACATCGACAAGTTCGAAACGTTGCCCGAGTTGCTCGCCGAACGCGGATACGTCAGCCATCAAAGCGGCAAATGGTGGGAGGGCAATTTCCGTCGCGGCGGTTTCACGGAAGGCATGACTCGCGGATTCCCCGAACCGGGCGGACGGCATGGAGACGATGGGTTGAAGATCGGACGGACGGGAATCGAACCCATCAAGACGTTTGTGGACCAGGCCGTCGCCGACAAGAAGCCGTTCTTCCTGTGGTACGCACCGTTTCTGCCGCACACCCCGCACAATCCGCCGGAACGATTCTTGGCGAAATACAACAAGGATGGCCGCTCGCCGTCAGTGGCTCGGTATTACGCAATGTGCGAATGGTTCGATGAAACTTGCGGACAACTGATCGATCACATCGAAAAGCAAAACATTCGGAAGAACACACTCATCGTCTATGTCACGGACAATGGATGGATTCAGGATCCCAAGGGGCGAGGCTACGCGCCGCGTTCGAAACAGACGCCGTACGAAGGCGGGATCCGCACGCCGATTCTGTTTTCGTGGCCGGCCGCATTGCAGCCGCGCGAACGGGAAGAACTGGTAAGCAGCATCGACTTGGTCCCCACGATGCTGGCCGCCGCAGGCGCTCGGATTCCAAAGGACTTGCCCGGGATGAACCTACTGCCGAATCTCCGCACGGGTGGGAAAATCACGCGAGACACCCTCTTTGGTGAAGGCTTTGCTCACGACATCGCGGACGTCGAACAGCCGGAAGCCTCGCTGCTGTACCGTTGGTGCATCAGCGGCAAATGGAAGCTGCTGCTCACCTACGACGGCGAAGTCAACCGCTATCAGTCCACGCATCCACGCAAAGAGAAGCGTCCGCAATTGTTCGATTTGATTGCCGATCCGCATGAAATGAAGAACGTTGCCGGTCAACATCCGGAAATCGTTTCCGGCTTGGCGACCAAGATCGCGGACTGGTATCCAGTCAGCAAACGCAAGGTGCTGACCAGATTTGAATCCAGTCGTTAAATGCGCTGAACCCCTGGCTGCTCCGCAGGTGCGGTGCGGACAGCCCCCTGACGATCGCCAAGCTGCTGATTCGCCGCGGATGGATTACTCGCTGGCAAGCCCAACACGGCACTCTCGCTCGGATGTTTCCGGAGGCGATCCCGTCAGCGGTGCACCTCTCTTTGAAGGAGTGATGATCGAGGTGAGGACTGCAAGGATGGCCGGACCCGAAGATTCAGCCAATCTCTTTCATGATTCTCGCCGCCGTCTGGAAGTTGCGTTCTACGGAGATCTCGGTTGTACCTGCATCGCTTGGCCCAACACGGTGATCGCAGCCTGAACACATTCCGCTCTCGAATGATCGTCGCGCGGCTGTGCCTTGGAGTCCACTTATCGACTCCGGCTGCCTTGCAGGCAAATGGAATACCGTTTGCCGGATGGTCGTGGGTCGTGCTTCCGCTTCCTTTTCGCCTGCGATGGCGTCATTGGTGACTTGCGTTTCGTTGGCGTTCGGCATTTCTTGTGTCTTCTGATTCGCACGGGGTGAAGCAGAATGACTCAACTTCACGATTCGCCAGACATGGACGAACTCGAATCTTGGGAGAACTCATGGCAGTCAACCACGAACGCGGACCCTATGCCACGCCTTTGACGTGCCTACTGCTTTCGATGCTCTGTTCCTCCGTTGTCGGCGCTGATCGCCGAGACTGGACCGTGCCCAAGCACTCGCGAGCGGAACATGGGCTCGGGCTGTCGGCCAAGGAATCGCTCGACGGCTGGATCAGCCTCTTCGATGGAAAATCGACCTACGGCTGGAAAGATGCCAAGGTGCGGGACGGCGTCCTGTCAGACCGCGCGATCTCAACTGCGAAGTTCGGAGCCTGCTCGCTGCGGATCGAGCCCGCGCAGCCCGGCGAGATGCGATTTGGAAACGTCCGATTGGACGTCGGTGGCCAGCTCGCCGAATTCGAAATCAACTCGAAGTCACCGCATGCTTTTCAGTTGGACGGTCGAGTGCGAATTCGCAAGTTGATGATCAAGCCCAAGGGAATGCAGGGCTTGTTCAACGGCAAGGACTTTGAGGGTTGGACAATCCTCAAGCGAGGCAACGATCCCAAGCGCTTGGCGAAGTGGAGCATCAAGGACGGAGTCATCGTCGCAGTCGGTGGGCCGGGGGCGCTTGAATCGGCCAAGAAATACGGTAATGCGTTAATTCAGATTGAGGTCCGAACTCGCGCGAAGCTGGTCAACGGCGGGCTGTTTTTTCGGTCCATCCCGGGCGACTTCATGAATGGGTATGAGGCCCAAATCTTCAACGCGTGTTACGACAACGATGCTCGCCAACCGGCTCGATACAGCACCGGCGGGATTGATGACCGCATGCTCGCGCGTTGGTTGCCCAGTCGAGACGAGCAGCCGTTTTTGATGACGGTCGTGGCACACGGCAATCACATCGCCACCTGGGTCAACGGCATCCAAATGACGGATTGGGTCGATACTCGCCCACCCGATGCAAATCCGCGCAAGGGGCTGAGACTGGAATCGGGCACGATTCAATTGCAGGCTCACGATCCGGAAACCAATCTGGAATTCCGCTCGATTCGCGTCGTGAGTTATGACTGATTCAAGTGTTGGTGAATCGGTGGCTGGGGTCGGGTGGTTCAAAGTTCAATGCTCGCGGCGGAAGTCGTCCTTTGTTCTAACGCTTTG
>JAQBZS010000731.1 GCA_027622115.1 Planctomycetota bacterium
CGCGACTGGGTTGGAATCCGCCGACGATGCCGGTTGTGGCGACTGCCGGATCCCGGACGATCGTTCCGACTGATACCGCTTGCGCAAGGTGTGAAATGTCGCCGTCTTGCCCGGTTATCCCATTCAGCGTCCCTCACGTTGGGGCCGATACTCCGTGGCATACGTTGATTGGCGTAGATCCACACCGAACTTGAGATTCTTCAAGCGTCGCCGTTTGAACAAAAGCTATGGTGTCACCATGGGCCGTTTCGGCACATTGGCTTAACACGACTTCCCGATGCCTTGTCGAGATTCGGCCGGCATCCATTGAAATTCCGTCCTTCTTCGCCGTCCCGTTTGCGGGTGGGAGAATACGTCGATGCGATTGACCACGATTTTTACCCGCTTCCGCAACCTGCGTCCCGCGCCGCAATCCGCAAGACGATTCCATGCTCGGCGACGATCCGCCTTTCCAGCGCAAATCGAGCGAGTCGAGGATCGCACGCTGCTGGCTGCAACGATTCTGGCGAGCTTCACGAGTTCGCTGGACGCCGCCGATACGACGACGGACTTGCGGCTGACTGTCGCGCAAACGCAGAACGAAACCATTCAATACGGCGTCAACATCCGCCCCGCTAAGAGTTCGAGTTTCGATGCAGGCACGATTTCGATTCGAGAAGTCGGTGGCGCGACGGTTGCCGCGAATGCCATCGACAACAGCGTCAACGGAGGTCTGGAAACGTCGGCCCAATTCAATCTGGGGCCGGGGGACTACATCGTCAGTGTTGGCGGAGATCAAAGCACAACGGGTTCGTTTTTGGCCGAAGTCACTTTGTTGGGAGCAACCGGCGGCAATAGCGCGGTCACATCGATCGATGTGCAAACCGCGGCGGCATCGATGCTGTCGTCCACGCAGAATGTGACGCGTGATCTCAACCTGAGAAGCACGCTGTTCCAAAACGTGGGTTACGTCGAGGATTACGACCTCAACGGCGACGGCATGGTCGATCTTGCCGACTTGGAAATCATCGAGTCCAACGCCACAGGCGGCACGTCCACGGTGATTTTGACGGTGAATAATTCGGCTCCGGTTCTGGACGCCGCCGGCGACTTGATGTTGGTCACGGTCGCCGAATTCGATCCGACGTCCGTGGACGGCAGCTTGGTGTCCGAAATTCTCGCGTCCGGTGCCAGCGGAGATCCAATCTCGGATCTGGATGACGGCGCGCTGGAAGGCATCGCGGTGGTGGGCGTCAACAACGATAACGGCACGTGGGAATTCGACGCCACCGGCGGGACGAACTTCACGGCATTTGCCGGTCCAACCTTGGACGGTGCGACGCTGCTCGCTCCGGAAGCTCGGGTGCGATTCGTTCCGAATTCGGACTTCTTCACCCAGGGTGCCGGCCCGTTTGTGGACTTCACCTTCCGAGCGTGGGACCAGACCACCGGGTTCAACGGCGCCATCGGTGTCGATACCAGCATCAATGGCGGAGCCTCGGCCTTTAGCAGCGACACGGATGAGGCCCAAGTGGCGATTGATGCCTTGAGCCTGTCGCTCAACACATCGGCGAATAACGGCACCCCGTCCAACGGGACTGTGATCGTGCAAAATGCGAGATTCCAAATCGACGGCATCGCCGATCCGAATGCCACGATTGAAGTCTCGCGAGACAACGACGATGTCTTCGACGACGGCACGACCGTGGCCGACGGCACCGGAGCGTTCTCCGTCAACGTGACGCTGACCAATACCGCAGACAATCGTGGTGCCAATTCACTGGTGGTTCGCACAACCGGTCAAAACACCGGGTTGCAGAGCACGCAAACGGTCAGCGCTCACCTGGCGATCGGGACGGTCGTCAACTTCGACACCACGTTTGAAATCAACGGCGTGGCTCAGTCGTTCGACGTCGAACTGTTTGATACCGCCGCGCCGTTGACCGTGGCCAAATTCCTGCAACTTTCCGGGAGTGACGAGTACCGCAACACGATCGTGCATCGATCACCCGGCACCGGCTTCGTGATCCAGGGCGGCGGATTCGAAGCCGTCACCACATCCACGCCGACGGTCGTTCAGGCCATCAATGCGGGAGCAACGGTGGTCAACGAATTCGGCAGCGACCGCTCGAATGTGCGTGGCACGCTTTCGACCGCCCTATCGAACAATCCCGATACGTTCGATTCGCAATGGTTCGTCAACACGGTCGACAACACCGGTCTGGACAACGCGCAGCACACGGTCTTCGGCGTGGTGATTGGACAAGGGATGGATGTGGTGGACGCCATCGATCGCTTGCCACAATTCGACATCGTTGGCGTCACCGGTATTGGTGCACTCGGACAAACACCGCTCGTGAACTACTCCGGCAGCGGCGCGCCGACTGAAGACAACTATGTCATCTTCAACAGCATTGCCGCGATTCTCACGCCGCCGACTGCCACGTTCTCTGTTTCGGAGGCCGCCGCCACCGGCTCGTCGGTTGGAGTTGTCGCGGCCCAAACCGCCGTCACGGCACCGCAGGTCTTCCAGTTTGAAGATTCAACGTTGTCTAACGAATTGCTGCTGGCCGTCGACGATCACTTTGCCGGAGACCTCGCGGCGTCCGTGGTGCTGGTCGAGTATCTCGATTTCCAATGTCCGGCGTGTGCCGCGATCCACGACACCGTGCAGCAACTTGAGCAGGATTTCGCGGGTGAGTTGCTGGTTGTCCGGCGACACTTCCCCTTGACGTCGGTTCACGAAAACGCCTTTGCCGCGGCACGAGTTGCCGAAGCGGCCGGTCGGCAAGGCGCGTTCGAAACCATGGGCGACTTGTTGTTCCAGAATCAGTCCGATTGGCAAGCGGCTGCCGACCCTCAGACGTTCTTCGACGGCTATGCCAACCAGCTCGGGCTGGACATGACTCAATTCGCGGCGGACGTGGCTGATGCAAGCGTTGACGATCGGATCAATCGAGATCTCAACGCTGTCACCGCACTCGGCGGAGTCGGAACACCGACGTTCTTCTTGAACGGGTCGCACATCGCGAATCCATCATCGTTGAGCGAGTTCACAAGCGTGATTCAGGCCGAAGTCGATGCCCTTGAGACGCCATTCGCAATTCACCGCACGACCGGCGCACTCACGGTTCGTGATTCCGCGTTTTTGGATGCTCAGTCGAATCCAACTGAGAAGTTCTTCGTGTCCGTGGGTGATTCGTTGAACAACCGCGAATTCGTCAGCGTGACGGTCAATGTGACATAGCCGACCGGGTCTTCCGGCGAACACGAATTCAACCCTGTGGCTACGAAAAAACTCCGACGGGCACCAAGGCACCGTCGGAGTCGTAATGGACCGACGCGAGGATGAAACACGACGACTCGGATCGGTCGTCGATCGATTAGATTAGAGGGCGGCGAGCAATTCGCCGATATCGCTCATCACACTGTCAATCTCCGCTTGAGACAGGTCGTCCGCACAATCGGTGAGCAGACTTACGTCGTTGTGATAGCTCGCGTCCAACTGAGCCACGACTTCGCAATTCGCCGCCGACGTTCCGGATTGCCATTTGTGAAGTGCTCCATCCGGCGTGATGAAAAACCATTCGTTCGCCGCGCTCTTGAGCCACTTCTCACCGAGCCCGGACGAATTCTCATGCAGACTGCCGGCGACTCGCAGACCCAAGGTCGAATCCACGCCCACAGCGACTTTCGCGGTTTGGCGAGTTTCCGCGGCGTTCATCAAGCGAGTCGGATCCGCATGGAAGCTCGGGTCCAATGACGCGATGCGTTCCGCTTTGGCGATCGATCCGCCGTTGTACTTGTGCAGACCGCCGTCCGGCTTGATGTAGAACCAACCGCCTTCACCCTTGAACCACTTCTCGCCAAACCCGCCATCATTTTCGTGGTAACTGGCGTTGAAGTAGAAGTTCTTTTCCGTGTCCAACCGCACGGCCTCAGAGTTAGAAGCTTGACGGATCTCGCTGGCGTTGAAGAGTCGAGACGGGTCCCTATGGAATTCGGGGTCGATCGTGGCGATCCGTTGGGACTTCGAGGCATTGCCGCCCGTGTAGCGATACAGTCCTCCATCCGGAGTCAGGAAGTACCAACCCGCGTCTCCCTTGAACCACTTTTCGCCCATGTTTTGGTCGTTCTCCCACAGGTTTCCGGTGGTGTACAGGCCCAGTGATTCATCAAGGGCTACACCCTGGTCGTCCAAGCAGTCGTCGGGGTCCGGGTCGGCAAACGACGAAGCTTCAGTCAGCTTGAGCGGCTCGACGTAGTAGCTCGCGTCGAGTTGGGCGATGTGTTCCGACGTGCCGATGGACACGCCGTCCCACTTGAGCAATGCACCGTCCGGCAGCAACACGTACCAGCCGTCGTAACCCTTGACCCACTTGTCGCCGACGCCAGCCCAGTCTTCGAAATAATTGCCGGTGGATTCGAGACCGAGTTCGTCGTCGAGTTCGATCGCCAGTTGCAGCAGTTCGTCGTCCGGATCGGGATCGGGATCAGGATCAGGATCAGGATCGGGGTCGGGATCGGGGTCGGG
>JAQBZS010000732.1 GCA_027622115.1 Planctomycetota bacterium
ACTGGCCGTTTCCGGTGCACCTTCGAAGCAAATGCTGGTTGGCCTGAGCCCAACGGCTTGGATGTCTTTGAGTGCTGTCGAGACCGCGTCTTCCAAGGTATCAGCGTCTCGATAAAAGCCAAGCTCCAACCCCGTTTGTGCACTCCCGCTGACGTTCACATCCGGCTCACCTCCCAAACGTTCGGCCAGTTGCTCGGCGATGTCGTCCATCCAGTCCAGGAACGAGACAAAATCATCTGGACTGTCGTTTCCCGTCGCCGCAATCGTGAATTCGTATGTCACCATGTTTAATTCTCGCTCATTTCCCAGGGCACTTTGCGACACAACGACGAATGAATCTGGCGTGGTTTTCTGGAATTCTCGGTGTGCTATAAACTGAAAGGGCACCTGGGCTTTGTTGTTGAACTCCTTTGGAGTAATCCATCCGAACGACGACATTTTTCTGTCACCAAATCTGTGACTCACGCACGTACGCCTGCGGCCGGCGGACTAACAGAAAAGTGTCGCATCGGGACGCACAGATCATCACAGAGTTGTCAGCTTGCGCGACGTGTCATTTCGGCATCGGCAACAGGATCAGCGCATCCTCCGCGAACGAGGCCTCGCCGGCTTTGCCGTTGATCAGATATTGGACCTTTAGCTTCTTCACGACTCCGGGCGCCGGGTCGCCGCCGAAACTGGTGTTGTAAGTTGCAGATGCCAATGTGATCAGCGGCGAATCGCCACCTTGTTTCCGCAGTACGGCGGTGACGTCCTTCTGCTTCGCTCCGGCTCCGTATTCCGCTTTCACGATCTCCAACTTGACCTTCTCCAGACCGACTCCCGCCAACAGCTTGCCGACGTCGACACCTTTCCCGCCCACCTTTTTGGCGATCACCAGTGCCGCCGCAGTTGCGTCTGACTTGAGAGCCGGAACTTTCGTGGCGTTGATGGCCAGCGTCAGTCCCGCCGGGCTGGGATGGAGTTTCAATACGTCCAGCACAAGTTTTCGCTCGGCCGGTCGTAGAGTCGCGTCAAATGCGTTTTGGCACATTTCCGCTCGTTGTTTGTCAGGCATCGCAAACTTACGAGCCAACCCGATGTAACCTCGCAACGCGCGGATTCGGTATTTCTCTTCCGGCCCGGTCTTGGCCAAGTCCAACAGCACGGGGGCCGCGGCGACGCTGTTCCACTTGCCCAGCAAGCGGCTGCTCGTGTCTTGCAGTTGCGGATCGTCGCTCTTCGCCGATGTGGCGAGAGTCTGCAAAGCATTGGTGCCGCCGACTTCGCTGAGGATTTCCAGCAGCGTTGTTTGTGACGCGGCAGACGCTTCGTCAAGAGCGGACGCCAGAGCTGCGGCACACGCCTCGCGATCCGGCATCCGCACACTGGCCGCTTGCAATGCCTGTTGGGCGACCAATGCGTCTTCCGGCTTCTTGGGCGTGACGGCCTGCGAGATCAACAAAGGCAGCCGCTTCAGGGAAACCGTTTCTCCCAGCGCGATCAAGGCGGCGTTGCGAACGTCTTGGTCGGGATGGTCGAGCGCCTTGAGCACATCATCCACGGCGTCGATGCGTCGTTGACCGACCAGTTGCAGCAACAGGGGGTACGTCTTCCCCTTGGCCATCGGCAACAGCACCACGATCTCCGCGTCGACTCGTTGACCGGGAAGTTCGGCCAAAGTCTCCTTCGCCGTTTGAGCGACATCCGCATCCTCGTCGGCGGCAAGCTCCAGCAAGGCCGCAAGACACGAATCGTCACCGACGCGTTTGAGCGCATCGATGGCCGACATTCGCACGTTTCTTTCGCCCGTTTCAGCGGCCTTCAGGATCGCGGCCAAGACAACGGTCTCGGGGCGATCGGCCATGGCTTGAATGATCAAAGCGGCTCGGTTGGGGGTGGCTCGGACCAATTCGGCTGCCAAGGCCTTGTCGATGTCGCCGCCGGGGAATTCGCGGAGCGTACCCAACGCCAGTTGAAACATTTTCTTGTTCGCAGATTGGAGCGTCTCCATCAACAACGGAATGCCGTCCTGATTCCGGGCCAGAATTGCCCCGCGAGTCGCTTCGATGACTCGTTGCGTGGGGACGTCGGCTTTGCGAATCTCGTCGTAAATCTTCACGGCGGCGGCGGATTGACCGTCGTTGTGCAACCGTTCGGCACACAACACATAGCCTTCAGCCACGGCCGATCGAACTTTGGCGGGAGCCGTCGCCAGAGCGACTTGGAGCGATTTCGTGGCGGCGGCATCCCCGATGTGACCCAACGCCACTGCGGCAGCCGACGCGACTTCGGCGTCGCTGTCTTTCAGTTTCGACGTCAACAAAGCGACTGCCTTGGCATCTTGGCGAAAGCCGATCGAATTGATCGTGCCGACCAACAATCGGCCTTGGAGCGAATCCGCCGCAGTTCGCAGCGCCTCGTTCGAAGCCTCGCCCGGAATTGCTTCCAACGCGATTCTGGCCCACGACGACAACTGAGGATTCGGCAACAGCCTTGCTAAATCCGGGACCGCCGCGGCCGAGCCGTGGATCGCCAGCTTCTTGCATGCGATGGCCTTGTCCGCCGCCGGAGCTTCCGATCGAAGGATCGCCAGCAATTGTTTTTCGACTGCGGGTGACGTCTCCGGTCCGTCGAAAGCGCGGACTGAATGCGCCGAGACGGTCAGCAAGGCGACCAAAACGACGGCGAAACGACTGTGATTTCGAATCAATTCAGAAGGCATGGGAGTGAGTCCGGAATCGAGAGGTTGTGGATGAAGTAAATCGGTGCAGGTTAAACAGGGCCGGCAGCCCAATGGTTGTGAGCCGTGACGCGTAAGCGACCGGGCACCGAGCCGTGCCCGAGGCCGTGCCGTGCCCGAGGCCTTACGGCCAGCGGCTCACCCATTGGCAGCCCTACAGCCTCCACGGTTCTCGAAGTGCCTCCGACCGCAAGCGGTTGGCCTGTTCGTCGTTGAGGAATGAGTTCGTCGTGTTGTCGAACTTGACTTGGCGATTCAGATGCAGCGCGATGTTTGCGGCGTGGCACGCGATGTGAGCATTGCATGCGGCCTGGGCATTGCCTTTCGGCTGACGTCGCGTCTTGACGCAGTCCAGGAAGTCGCGGACGTGGAACGTGGCCGGGTAGCCGCCGATCTCTGCGACCGATCGGCCGGCCAGCAGTTCCGGAGAACTCAGCACCATCTTGCCGCTGTCGCCCGCTTCGACCCAACCGGTTTCACCTTCGAACCGCACCGGGCACGAACCCAACGGAATCCACCCCTTTTCGCGGAAGATCAATTGCGTGCCGTTCTCGTACCGCGCGACCAACTCACCGTTCTTCGGTGCGTCGTATTCGACCGGAGGCAGACAATCGTCCACAGCCCATTGGCAGAGATCCACGCAATGCGAACCCCATTCCAGGACGCCGCCGCCCACCAAACCGCCGCCCTTTTCGAAGTTGAAGCCGTCCAGCAGCTTCTTGTTGAACGGTCGCCATGCCGCCGGACCGAGATACATGTCCCAGTCGACCACTTCCTTGTCGGGTTCGGTTTCCGGAACCAACCAGCCGCTCATCATGGCCTGCATCCCCGCCGGATGAGCGTAGACCTTCTTGAGCGTGCCCAGCTTTCCGGTGCGTGCCAACTCGCACGCAAACGCGAAGTGCGGCAGGTTGCGTCGCTGAGTTCCGGCTTGAAACACTCGCCCGGTCCGTCGCATGGTGTCGGCCAGAATCAGGCTTTGACTGATGTTCTTGGTGACCGGTTTTTCGCAGTACATGTCCTTGCCGGCCTTCGCCGCGGTCATCGCAGCCGTTGCATGCCAGTTCGGCCCGGTGGCAATCAGCACGGCATCGATATCGTTGCGGTCGAGTAGTTCGCGAAAGTCGCGATACGTCTGGCATTGCTCGTTGCCATGATGCGTATCCACGATCTTCTTCACTTCGCCGCGACGCTTGTGCTTGATGTCGGCGACCGCGACGAACTGCACATCGGGCTGTTGCAAGAAACAGCCCAAGTCGTATCCGCCACGACGTCCGATCCCGATTCCGCCGACAACAATCCGTTCGCTTGGAGCGACGGCACCGTCTCGGCCCAATGCCGAGCTGGGAATCAACATCGGCGCCACGACCGAAGCTCCGGCCATCGAAGCCGCGGTCTTCAGGAACTGACGCCGAGAACTCTGCGTAGTTGGTTTCGACATGACATTTCTCCTCGTGGTGTTTGCAGGATCGACCGGGACACGTCTCGGGGGACATCCGCTGTGTGCGGGATCATACCCGCGCCGCATTCCTCATTGCACACGTCACGGCGTTGGTCAATCCGCCGACATGTCAATCAGAGGTCGCGCGCAGCGTTGCGATTCCAAGTCATCCAGTGCGTCGTTGATCTGCGCGAGCGAATAAGTGCGTTCGACAAGCGGCTGCAAATTCAGCCGACCGCCCGCGATCAACCGGCAATACCTCGGGAAATGCAGATCGGGATCGTTGTCGCCGCCCCAAGTTCCCAGTAGCCGTTTTCCCTGATTCAGTTGTTGTGGATCGATGGAA
>JAQBZS010000733.1 GCA_027622115.1 Planctomycetota bacterium
CGCCTGACCGGTCCGTATCGGATTGACCTCAACTGAGCAGCAAGCGATCCGTGCCGCCGCGGCTGGAGAAGTAGAAGTCAATGATGCCGTCGCCGTTGAGATCGCCGAACTCGATGTCGAAGCCGTTCCCAACCACCGTCGAGGGGAAGATGCCCGACGTGTCCTCGATCAGACTTCCCGCTGCGTTCACGTAGACGCGGTACGGGGTGATGCCGGGATCGCCGAGGTTTTGAGTGTTGGCCGTGATGACGTCCAAGTCGCCGTCGTCGTCCACGTCGGCGAAGTCGATGTCGTACGAGTTGTCCATGTCGGTCGGCAGCATCGGCGGAGTGTTGGTGAAGACGCCCGACCCATTGTTGATCAATAGGCGATTCTGCTGCGGCAAGTTCGTGAAGAGTGTCACGTTGCCGAAGACCAGATCCAGATCGCCGTCGCCGTCCACGTCGCCGAAGTCGGCTTCGCGAGTTTCGTCGTCAAACTGCGGCAGATTGGCCGTGGCGTCGGTGAAGACCCCGAGTCCGTTGTTGAGGTACAGACGATTCTGGCCTTCAATCCCGGCGATGATGTCCAAGTCGCCGTCGCCGTCCACGTCGCCGAATTCCACGTCTTGGGTCACGTCGTTACGCAGCGGCAGCCGGGTCGCGGTTTCGTTGGTGAAGTTGGCCGCGCCGTCGTTGATGAGCACCACGTCTTGCCCGTTGTTGCCGATGATCACGTCCAGATCGCCGTCATTGTCGATGTCGCCCACGTCGAGCCCGTTCGACGTGCCGGTCACCGGAATGTTGCTCGTGGCGTCCACGAAAAAGCCTAAGCCATTGTTGAGGTAGAACTCGTTGACCTGGTCGTCTTCGCTGACGATCAAGATGTCCAGATCGCCGTCGCCGTCGAAGTCTTCCAACGCCACGTCTTCACTGTCTCGAAACAGTGTCACTGGAAACCGACTGCTGACATCGGTGAATTGGCCCGTGCCGTCGTTGAGCAGAATCAAGTTCGTCATACGTTCGCGAGCGACCACGATGTCGAGATCGCCGTCGCCGTCCAGATCGCCGAAATGCGCGTCCATGCTGGCGCCGTTCGACGCTTGAGCCGACGACGGGAGGTTGGTCGCCGTGAACTCGGTGTAGGTCACGCCGCTTGATCCGCCGGTGAATTCATACGCGCCGATATCCCACGCCGCGTCTTGTGGTCGAGCCGTGCCGTCGTGGTCAGCCGTCGGGGCGGCTGTTGATGTGCCGGTGTTGATGGCGGGGCTGCCGCTGGTGAGATGAAAGTTGCCGCCCGCTTCATCGACGAACAGCAACGCGGCCGGTGTGGTGGCGAACGAATTCTGATCCTGCCCGTAGGTCGCCTGCCAAGTGGCCAGATCGATGGTGCTGTTGCCCTCGTCCAGCGTGATCACGGGCTCCATCGCATTGTAGTCGCTGGTGAAGCCGGTCAGGCTGTCCGGGCTGATCGAAATCGAGCCGCGGAACGAGTGGTGGCTGTAGAGCACATTGTTGATCAGCGTGTTGCCCGTCGAGCCGTCGAGAATCTTCACGCCCCAACTGCCGTTCGCCGGCAAGACGATCGTGTTGTTGGCGATGACGTTGTTCTTCGATCCGTCGGCTCCGTCGACTTGATGCAGGAAGACGCCGTTGCCTTCCGAGCTGTATATGACGTTGTTTCGAATCATCGCGTTCTGTAGCCCGTCGCCGTGGATGGCCGAGAGATTGCCGTGAATCACGTTGTTTTCGATCGTGCCGCCGAGGATCAGGCCGACGCCGCCGGAACTCAAATCACCGTTGGCGTGAATGCCGAACAGCGCGTTGCCGAAGATCGTGTTGCCTCGCACGGTGGCTCGGTGTGAGTCGTCCGCCAGATAGATGCCGTGCTCCGTGACCGAGTTGCTGGCGACGTTGCCCTCGATGGTGATGTCTTCGCTGAAGCCCAGATAGATGCCCCAGCGTGCGTTGCCGTCCGTAGTGTTGTTGCGGATGACCGAGTGATGGTTGATGACCGAGCGAATCCCGGCTCGCGGCATGCCGATCACCGTGAAGCCGTCGATGACGACGTAGTCCGCGCCTTCCAGGTTAATGCCGTCCGGCGTGATCGGATTCGGCGTATCGATAACGACGCCGGTCTGTGCGACAAACGCGATCGGAGCGGCGGACGTGCCATCGACATCGATCGAAAACCCGGCATAGTTCCCGGCGGACACGATGACGGTATCGCCCGGTCCGACTTGATCCGCCGCGAATTGCAGCGTCAGCCACGGAGACGACTGCGAGCCGTTGTTGCCGTTGTTGCCGTTGGTCGACACATAGAACGTTTCGCTGCCCAGCGGACTGTCGTCGTCTATGATCGTGCCGGTGGCGGTTGCGTCAGCGATTGTAGCGTTGGTCGGGTTGGTCAGATCGATGAAGAAGGTCTCGTCGACTTCGCTGATGGTATCGCCGATGACATCAACCGTGAGCTGCCGAGAAGTGGTGCCGGACGGAAACGTCAGCGTGCCGCTGGTGGGTGTGAAGTCGCTGCCGGATGTCGCCGTGCCGTCACCGGCGGTGGTGTAGTTTACGGTGACCGTGTTGCTGCTGGTGTGCGACAACTGCACGGTGAATGTCATCGGCGTGGTGCCGCTGTCGCCTTCCGCGGCACTGGTATCCGCGATCGTGATGGTGGGTGGACCATCGTCGTCGTTAATCGTGCCGATACCGGTTGAGTCCGCGAGGGTGGCGTTGGTGGGATTGGACAGAATCACCGAGAACGTTTCGTTGTTCTCGTCCATGGTGTCGCCGTTGACGAGGACGGCGATGGTCTGGGTCGTGGTGCCCGCCGGGAATGTGATCGAGCCCACGTTGGCGACGTAATCGCTGCCGGACGTCGCGGTCCCATTGGCGGTTTGGAATTCGACGATCACCGTCTGGTTGGTGGCGTTGGACAACGTGGCCGTGAACACCGCTTGAACGTTGCCGCTGTTGCCTTCGATCACGCTGACATCGTCAATGGAGACGCTGGGCGTCGGAATCGGGTCGTCGTCATCGAGGATCGTACCCACACCGTACGTGTCGGCGATGGTTGCGTTCGTCGCGTTCGAGAGATCGACGTAGAACACTTCATTGTTCTCGTCGTTGAGGTCGCCGTTGATCGGCACCGAGATCTGTTGGGTCGTCGAGCCGGGTGGAAACGTGAGTGTGCCGCTGGTGGCGACGTAATCCGTGCCGGACGTGGCCGAACCGTCGAGTGCCGTGGTGTATTGCACCGTGACCGTTTGCGTGCTCGCTGCCGACAGGCTCACGGTGAATACCGCCGGAGTTGTGCCGCTGTTGCCTTCGGTGACGCTGACATCATTGATCACAATGCTGGGATTCGATCCACCACCACCGTTGTCATCATTGAGGATATTGCCGATGCCGTAGCTATCGGAGATGGTCGCGTTCACGGCGTTCGACAAGTCAACATAGAAGTTTTCGTTATTCTCGATGTTGGTATCACCGATGACATTCACCACGATCTGCTGCGACGTCGTGCCGGGTGGAAACGTCAGCGTGCCGCTGGTGGCGACGTAGTCCGTGCCGGAGGTGGCCGAACCGTCGAGTGCCGTGGTGTATTGCACCGTGACCGTTTGCGTGCTCGCGACCGACAGACTCACGGTAAATGCGGCTGGAGTTGTGCCGCTGTTGCCTTCAGTGACGCTGACGTCATTGATCACGATGCTGGGATTCGAGCCGCCGCCACCTCCGCTGTCATCATTGAGGATATTGCCAACGCCGTAGCTATCGGCGATGGTCGCGTTCACGGCGCTCGATAAGTCGACATAGAAGTTTTCATTGTTCTCGATGTTGGTATCACCGATGACGTTCACCACGATCTGCTGCGATGTCGAACCGGGTGGAAACGTCAGCGTGCCGCTGGTGGCGACGTAATCCGTGCCGGATGTGGCCGAACCGTCGAGTGCCGTGGTGTATTGAACCGTGATCGTCTGCGTGCTCGCTGCCGACAGACTCACGGTGAATACGGTCGGAGTCGTGCCGCTGTTGCCTTCGGTGACGCTCGCATCGCTAATCACCATGCTCGGGTTCGAGCCTCCACCACCGCCTCCGCCCGAATCATCGTTAAGGATGTTTCCGACGCCGTAACTGTCGGCGATGGTCGCGTTCACGGCGTTCGACAGGTCGACATAGAAGTTTTCGTTACTCTCGATGTTGGTGTCGCCGATGATGTCTACGAGGATCTGCTGTGAAGTGCTGCCGATGGGAAACGTGACCGTGCCGTTCGTCGGCGCATAGTCCACTCCGGATGTGGCGGATCCGTCCAGAGCCGTGGTGTAGTTCACCGTGACGACTTGATTAGACGGTTCCGACAGGCTGACGGTGAACACGGCAGGCGTAGTCCCGCTATTGCCTTCGTTGATCGACACATCGTTAATGCTGATGCCCGCCGCCGAATCGCAGCCGATGATGTTGGCATCCCCGTGCGCCGCACCTAGTACCGCCCCCGATGGGCTCGACAACATG
>JAQBZS010000734.1 GCA_027622115.1 Planctomycetota bacterium
CCGGCAATTATTGCCGGTTTGACGAAACTCGAAAATGCCAGTATTTGGCGCGGCGAGAAGAACCAGAAACGCCTAAACCGCCGTGGCGCGAACGTAAAGAAAAACATATCGCGCATCTGGCGGAAGCTTCCCCCGCGATCTTACTCGTGTCCTGCTGTGACAAATTGCACAACTCCCGTTGCATTGTGTCCGACTTTCGAGAGCTTGGCGAATCATTGTGGGACCGCTTCGGCCTGCGATTTAATGGTGTGGTACTCCTTACGCAATTCATCGACATTCATGGTTCGGCTCGCTTCTGGGTCAAGAGTCCCAAGGGCTCAAGGGGTTGGAACGAATTCGGGATTGGGGAAATGATGCCGGATCCGGTCTTTCGCTCGTGCCCCGTTGCAGCCCCGGCCCGCAATGTCGCGATCAAACCGGGAATTCTGGAACGCGTACTAAGAATCCGCGATCGAGATCGTCATAATTCCGTCACCATCGATGAGGGTGGATCGTTTTGCTTCGTTTCCGCTACGGAGATCGCTCATGATCAAGTTTTTCAGCCGATTCCTTTTGCTCGTGAGTGCGACCGCCTTGGTCGGCTCGGGTGCCACTGCATGCTTCATGCGTTCGCCGTTGCCCGTCCAGGTGTGGCTGGATCACATCGAGGTCAACATCACCGATGGCGTGGCCGTGAAAACCTACAACTGCACGTTTCGCAATGCCAACGCGCGAGCGGTGGTCGGCGGCACGTGCTACATGGAACTCGAACCCGGCGCTCAAGTCGACAATATGTCCGTGCTGGTCGACGGCAAGGAAATGCACGCTGAAATTCTGGACGTCGGCAAGGCCAATCAGGTCTTTCAAGATATCGTCAAGAACGGCGGGTCGCCCGCGTTGTTGGAGTATTACGGCAATCAACTGATTCAGACTCAGGTGCCGAGAATCGCTCCCAACAGCACCGTCACCGTCAAGTTGCAGTACACAACCGTGCTGCCGCGCCGCGGCGGACTGGTGCGGTTGCAGATGCTGAACACGAATCCCAAGGCGCTCATGCAACCGCTGAAAAGCGCTAGCGTGACCGTGAATGTCAAAAGCCAGGATCCGATCAAGAACATCTACTCGCCGACTCACAAAGTGAAGATCGTCGAGAAGAAGGACTGGGACGTGGCGATCGAATGGTCGCAAGAAAACTACATGCCGAAGCACCCGTTCGTGCTGTACTACCAGCTCAGCGAAGACACTGTCGGCGCCAGCCTGGTGGCGCACCGCGAAGACGATGAAGAGGGCTCGTTCATGCTGATGGTCTCGCCCACGATCGGCAAAGGGGCCGGCAAGGTGACGTCGGACCACATTCTGCCCAAGGACGTCGTGTTTTGCGTGGATACGTCGGGCTCGATGCTGACCGGCGAAAAGATGGAACAGGCACGGGCGGCATTGAAATACTGTGTCGAATCACTTCGCACAGGCGATCGCTTCAACATCGTCGACTTCAGCACGGTGGCTCGGAACTTCCACGACGACGGCCTGGCGACCTTCAATGCCGACAGCAAAACCAACGCGCTGAAATATGTGTCGAAACTACGAGCACGCGGCGGCACGGCGATTCAAGAAGCCTTGGAAACGTCACTCAAGTTGCTGGGTAACGACAAGGACCGGCTGAAGATGATCGTCTTCGCCACCGATGGACTGCCCACGATCGGCGAACGCGACCCGGAGGCCCTGCTGCGAAACATCGCCAAGAAGAACAACGAAAACGTGCGGATCTTCGTGTTCGGCGAAGGCTATGACGTGAACACCAAGCTGCTGGACTTCTTGGCCAGCGATCATCGCGGTGAAGCCGATTACATCCTGCCGCAGGAAGACATCACCAAGAAGATCAGCGCGTTCTTCGACCGCGTCGGCTCGCCGATCATGACCGACTTGGAACTCAAAGTGGACGGCATGAAGATCACCAACGTGTTTCCTCGCACGATCCCGGATGTGTTCAATGGCGAGCAAGTCGTGATCTACGGTCGCTACAACGGAGACGGCACGAAGAAGGTGACGCTGACCGGTGTGATTGAAGGCAAGCGGACGTCGATCGAATACGAGTTGGATTTCCCCAAAGCCACGAACGATGACCGCAGCAGTTTTGTGCCGCGATTGTGGGCGGGGAAGAAAGTCGACTATCTCCTGAAGGAAATCCGCAAGTCGAATGGCGAACCGTCCAAGGAATTGGTGGACGAAGTGGTCGAATTGGCCAAGCGATACGGCATTGTCACGCCCTATACGAGCTTCCTGATGGCCGAAGACATTGCGGCGAGTGGACCGCAAGGCAGTCGGCCGAACCAGTTGGCGGGACGCGGTGGCTTCGGCAATCGGCGGCAACTCCTGGATAAGCTCGACGCTCCAACGTCCGCCGCGACTCCGGGTGCTCCCGGTGGTGGTGCGGGGAAACCTTCAGAGGAAGACCGGAAGACGCGAGTCGAACGGGCTCGCGAATCCGCACAGTTGTCACGGGGTGCTTCCAAATCCGGTTTGGCCGCGTACGACGATCAACTGGAATCGGAATTGAAGAAGGCCGGCATTGAAGGGTCGTCGCTGGGCGTGGTGCGCTACATCGGCTCGAAAACGTTCTACAAACGCGGCGACGAATGGCAAGACAGCGTCTATGACAAGGCCAAGGACAAAGTGACCGATGTGGAGATCGGGTCCGACGACTACTTCAAGCTGCTCAAGGAAGACGGTCGAGTTGCCAAGTACCTGGCGTTGGGCGATGTCGTCGTCAAGGTGAAGTCCAAGTGGTATCACTTCGTGACGAAGAAGAGCTAAGTTCGAGTTTGTCACGTTTGGACCGCGACCGTGATTATGAGAAGCCCGGCTTGGGATCAGCCGGGCTTCTTTTCTTGGTATCTGAGAATCACAACTCATGACGAAGCCGCTGGTGCTGATTGATGTCGTTGGCCTGACGCATGACATGCTCGGCGAACACACACCGCATTTGACCCGCCTGGCCGCGGACGGGTTTGCTCGACCGATGCAAACCGTGCTGCCGGCCGTGACGTGTACGGCCCAATCCACGATGCTCACCGGGACCATGCCGCGCGATCACGGGATCGTCGCCAACGGCTGGTATTTCCGAGATCTCGCCGAAGTCTCACTCTGGCGTCAGTCCAATCGCCTCGTGCATGGCGAGCGACTTTATGATGCCGCGCGACAGCGCGACGCCGACTACACCGTGGCCAAGATGTTCTGGTGGTACAACATGTACGCCGACGTCGATTGGTCGGTCACGCCGCGACCGAGCTATCCGGCCGACGGTCGTAAGGTGCTCGATTCGTACAGCCAACCCGCCGAGTTGAAGGACGAATTGCAGTCGACGCTGGGGACATTTCCGCTATTCAAGTTCTGGGGGCCCACGGCGGCCATCGAAAGTTCTCGTTGGATTGCGGACGCGTCGGTTGAAGTCATGCAGCGACATCGACCGTCGCTGACTTTGGTTTATCTGCCGCACCTGGACTACAACTTGCAGCGACTGGGTCCGCATGACCCGCGAATCCACGACGACATCCGCGCCGTCGATGCCGAAGCCGGCAAGGTCATTGCGGCGGCTCGCGAATTGGGTGCGGAGATTTTGGTTGTCTCCGAATATGCGATCACGGCCGTCGATCAGCCAGTGCATATCAACCGCGTCTTGCGCGATCACGGTTATCTTTCGGTGCGTCGAGAACCGCTTGGCTGGGAGTCGCTCGATTGCGGTGCGTCGCGAGCGTTTGCCGTGGCCGATCACCAGGTTGCTCACGTCTACGTGCGACGCAGCGAAGACATCGAAACCGTGGCGGAGTTACTCGGAAAAACGGACGGCATCGACCAAGTCCTGAATCGACAACAGCAGGCGGCATGCGGCATCGACCATGAACGCTCGGGCGAACTCGTCGCGATCTCGGCCGCCAACGCGTGGTTCACGTATTACTTCTGGCTGGACGACGCACTGGCTCCGGACTATGCGCGAACTGTCGATATCCACCGCAAGCCGGGTTACGACCCGGTCGAGTTGTTCGTGGACCCGAAGCTAACGTTTCCCAAATTGCGAGTGGCCGGACGCTTGCTGCAGAAAATGCTCGGCTTCCGCTACTACATGGATGTCATCGGTCTCGACGCATCGATCGTGCGTGGAAGTCACGGTCGAGTCCCCGCAATCGACAGGCTGGCAACAGAAGCGGCGGTTCTCATCTCGTCGTCGAAGGCCATCGAACGAGACACGTTCGGCTTGTCGGACGTGAAAGCCGCGGCACTTGACCTGCAATTTGCCAAGTGAGGCGACTCGAAACTGAATCATCCTGATGAGAATGTCGGCTGCCATTCAAACTCTCTCTCGTGTTCATGGAGGAACTCGACCGTGCAACGACAAACAAAAACTCTTGCCCCCCCCTGCTCGACCACGCCTCCACCGACCCCGCGTCGGTGGGGCGACGACTCTCGCGGCTAGCGATCAGTCGTGGGCTCCACCGACACGGGGGGCGG
>JAQBZS010000735.1 GCA_027622115.1 Planctomycetota bacterium
TTTCAGATTTGGCGGGCATTCGACGTGGAATTCACCAACAACGGCAAACCGCCAAATCTGAAATCCGTGACCCCCAAGTCCTCGACTCGCCGTTTTTCGAAGGCACGTCGAATCCACGACATCGCCCGAAATTCAAAAGGATTACGACCGAGCGGTTCCCGTTTTCCGGTGATGTGGGCGAATTGAATTCCTCTCGAGAAACACGCGAGTTGAGGACATTGGGGTCAGGCTTACGGCTTTCCGATTTGGTGGGTTGACGTTCTTGATGAAGCCAAAGTCCATCGCCCACCAAATCTGAAAGACGTAAGCCTGACCACGGAAAGTCCGGTTGGGTACGTTATTTCGTTGTGAGACACCTTATTCGCTCGACAATCGGCACAGAAAGAAACTCCATTCATGGCCAAGTTTGACGATCGAATCGTGCATTTCATTTCCCAGTCGGGCTATAAGCCGGCAAAGCCCAAGAGTGTCGCCAAGAAACTTGGCGTGACTAAAAAGACGGTGTTGGTGTTTCGCGATGCCTTGCAGCAGCTTTTGGATACGGGGCGGGCACGCATGGGCAGCGACGGTCGAGTCCATGCACCGACTCGGGCCGGGGCGGTTGTCGGTGTGCTCAAGACAATTCGATCGGGCGACGGTTACGTCAATCTGCACCAGCCGATGGGCAAGCACACCGAAGTGTTCGTGGCGGCCGAGGACATGCGCGACGCGCTGTCCGGCGACGAAGTCCTGGTTGTGCTGACGGAGCGGCGGCGAGGCGGCGGGACTCGCTGTGGGCGGATCGTTGAAATCTTGAAGCGTGCGGCGACGGAATTCGTCGGCACCTATTTCGAATCCAAGTCACGCGGCATGGTCAAGATTGACGGCGACGTGTTTCGCGCTGCGGTGTCGGTCGGCGATCCTGGTGCGAAAGGTGCCCACCCGGACGACAAGGTGGTCGTCGAACTGGTGCAGTATCCCACGTACAGCAGGGCCGCCGAAGGTGTGATCACCAAAGTTCTCGGCCCGGCCGGTGAACCGGAAGTCGATCTGCTGGCGACCATCCACACCTTCGGATTGCCGCACGAATTTCCGCACGACGTCGTGGACGAAGCTCACATTCAGGCCGAACAATTCGACGCCGATGATTTGCAAGGTCGCGAGGACTGCACCAAAGAGACCATCGTCACGATTGATCCTGCCGACGCACGCGATTTCGACGACGCGATTTCGCTCAAGAAATCCGCGGATGGACATTGGCATCTCGGCGTGCATATCGCGGATGTCGCGCACTTCATTCCGGAAGGCAGTCGACTCGACGATGAAGCCCAGCACCGCAGCACCAGCGTTTATCTGCCGTTGCATGTGATTCCGATGATTCCGGAAGTCATCTCGAACGGATTGGCCAGCTTGCAAGAGAAGCGAGTCCGTTTCGCCAAGAGCGTGCGAATCGAATTCACGGTCGACGGCATTCCCGTGTCGACCAGCTTTCATCGCACCGCCATCAAGGTCACCCGTCGCTTTTCGTACGACCAGGTCATGCCGATCGTGCGCGAGCCGGATGCGTTCAAAGCGAAGGCCGCCGCCCCCGTGCGGGCTTTGCTGTCGAAGATGCACGAACTGGCAATGCTGCTGCGGGCTCGGCGAGTCACGGCGGGGGCGTTGGAAATGGAGCTGCCGGAAATGGTGCTTGATTACGATGAACACTCCCAAGTGGTCGGAGCCCACACCACCGAGCACGACGACAGCCACAAGATCATCGAAGAGTTCATGTTGGCGGCGAACATCGCGGTGGCCACGGAATTGACGGATCGAAGGGTGCCGTTTCTGCGCCGCATTCACGCGGATCCGACTCCCGTCAAACTACGGCGGTTTGCCGAATTCGCGGCCCTCTTCGGCTTCGAAATCCGCAAGTTTCAAAGTCGGCACGCATTGCAGTCGCTCGTTCGGCAAGCGATGGGACACAGTGCTCAGCAAGCCATCAATTTCGCGTTACTCCGCAGCATGAAACAGGCGGAATACGCACCCAGCGATGTCGGGCATTACGGTTTGGGAGTTGACAACTACTGCCATTTCACGAGCCCCATTCGTCGATACCCGGATTTGACCGTGCATCGGCTCGTGGATCGCATCATCGACGGCAAGAAGCGGATTAACCGTCGGAACGAATCGGACGTCGCCCGACTGGGGCGGCATTGTTCGAGTACCGAGCGGCGAGCGGAGCGTGCCGAACGCGATCTGCTGCGAGTCAAGTTGCTGCGGTTCATGGCGGATCGAATCGGCGACGAACTCGACGCGACCATTACCGGCGTGGAAAACTTCGGCATCTTCTGTCAGGGCATCGACATCCCCGCCGAAGGCATGGTGCATATCAGCCGGCTCGCGAGTTTGGATGAATTCACGCACAACCCCGGCGAATACTGTTTGACGGGTCGTTCGTCGAAACGCGAACTACGGCTGGGCGATCGCATCCGGGTGCGGGTCGCGAGCGTGGACGTGGAACGTCGCAAGCTCGACTTCGAATTGCCGGAAATGGGCGACCCGCCATCACGAGCAACTTCCGGCGTATCACCCAAGCGGGAGTCCTCAAAACCACCACGCGATTCGGCGTCGGGAAAACAGACCATCCAAAAGAAACGTCGCCATAAGAGTCGCAAGCCGAAATCGAAGGGCCGATGACTTCGTGGGACGGTGCGAGGTTCCGCAGCATTTGTTCCGCAGCATTGTAGCCGCCGTCGCCAGACGGTGGTGCGGCAGCATTTGTAACGGTCGCCAGACGTTGATTTCGCAGCACGCCCCCCCCCACCGTCTGGCGACGGTGGCTACCTGGCGACCGAAGACCTCGCGCCGAAAAAACTCTCGACCCTTTCCGCGCCGCTCAACGCAGAATCAACGCATCCGCGACGTCTAGATCGAACGTGTAAACGCGCGAGCCGTCTTTCTCGGCGACTTTCACCGGTCCGCCGCTCGCCAGCGACACCTTGGCCTTCGGTGTCGCAATCGAGACCGTGACTTCGAGGCCCTTCACGGGCTGCGGCGTCCAATTGATCAGCGGGATTGCGACTCCGTGTTTGGACTCGATCACCATCGTCTCGACCAGCGGCTGGCTGCACGTGACGGGCCGCGAGATCGCTGCGGCCGGCGATGCAATCAAGTCGGCGACCGCTTGGTCGTAAGCCGTCGGCAGAAAATGGACCATCGCGTCGTCGGTGGCACCTCGGTCGACAGGGCGGCGGGGAACGGCCGGGTGGTAATAGCTGAGCCCGGGTAGCAGCCCGCAGTAAGTCGCGGCACCCTTACCGGCCTTGCGATGCACCACGGCTGGCGAGCCATCGCCGAAACGGTAGTAGACCTCGCTGCCGGCTTGAGCTTTGAAACGGCCTCGCACGCCGAGCACCGGGAACGAGTACTTTTCGTTCTGTCGCGGCGAGATCAAACGCACGCGCTCGACCGGCATCGACGCCAGATCGATGGTCTTGGCGAACGGCAAGTCCTGCTTGATCCACGTGACGGTTGAATCAGTTGGCTCTTCCAGCGCGGCGGGTTCGACACCCAGTACATCGCGAAGCGTCTTGTTGGGTCGGTTGAGTTCGTCGAACAGGCCCGCGCCCGCAGTCGCGAACAATTGTCCGCCGCCTTGGACCCACGCCGCGATCTTCTGCGATGCAGCCGAACTGACATGTGCGTCCGCCAAATATAAGACTTTGTACTTCGACAGCGTGCCGTCCAACGCGTCTTGCTCGACGACGAAATCGAGTGGCAACTGTTGCTGGCGAATGGCGATGTACAACGCGCGCTTGCCGGCGGCGAGGCTGCCGTGACTGTCACCCCAAATGTCGCCGGTTTCGCTGAACCACAGCGCCGCTTCCGCCCCGCGGACTTGGCCGTCCTGCACGATGTCTTCGAACAAGCCCAACTCGCGGAAGCTGCCGAGGGTCATGCGGTACATCGGCGGCTCATCGACGTGGTTTTCGGTGTAGGCGACTTGAGCCGGCCGGAATTCGAACAGATCGACAATTTTCATGCCGTGTGCGATCGCCCCGTAAAACAGCCGCCGCCACTGATTTGGCGTGTTGTTCGGCATGTGCGGCATCACGTAATACATGATCTTGCGATCCGGGTGATGCCGGTTGGCGGCACGGAACAGGTCGAGGTTGATGTTGTTCATCTGCGGCGTGCCGACCGAGACCTGCCAGATGTAATCCTCGCTCCACGGCAACGTCATGCCGCTTTCGCGAAACACCGAAACCCACTTGAATACCTCGCCCAAGAACATGTGCTCCTGCGGATAGTGCGGCGAATAATTCGCTCCGATACCCGCGTTCGGGAGATGTTGTCGCAGGATGTCCGTGCGGTTCTTGATGGCCTTGATGCCGAATTGATACTGATATCGCTTCGACCAGTAGTACAACCCCGGCTTCGTCTGTTTCGTGGCTGCGGCAATATTGTAGACGAGGTCCGCGTCTTGGCCTTTGCCGTCGGGAAAGACGGA
>JAQBZS010000736.1 GCA_027622115.1 Planctomycetota bacterium
CGCTCGACCTTGATAGCGCAACTCGACGATCGACCCGGCTTCCGCTTTCCCTTGTGAAGTGAGCACTCGGCCAATCAGCATGCCGCCCTTTGCGAGGCCCACGTCGCTGATCTTGGTAACAGGCTGTTGCTCCGTCGGACCAGCGGCGGTCGCGACAGCGCTCAACATCCCTACACAAATCGCTCCGACGGCAAATCCCTTGCACAAGTTCATTTGACTCTCCCATTTGCCGAAGCTTTAGGCTCGGCGTCATCAGTGATTGGTTTCACATCGAGGCGATCTGAAAAAGCGGCAGATCCCTGATTCGATCGCCTCTCGTGTTTCAGGGGTCCAACGTCGGTCCGATGCGAGAACTGGCCTGCGATTCGCGACTTCGGATCAACAACATTCACTGTATCGACCGACCGTCACCGCCCGCTTAATCGGTTTATCCGACAAAATCCGCAAAACCGGAAAATTCGACCCAATCGTCAAAGCTTGACATAAGGCGGGCAGTTGTCGAGAGCGTTCACGTTCCGGCGATTTGATAATCGGTGTTCACGGATCTTGACGAATTGAACGATTTGAGCGGTTGCAACGGTTATTCCGGTATCGATCGGAACGACTTTCGTGGGCGTGGGCGACGGGGTCAGTGGAGACGTGGTCGAGCAGAGGACGTTCGGTCGTAGCAGTCAGTCATTTCTTTGCTGACACAGGGTCAGTGGTGGAAAATGCGCGCAAGAAAACAATAAATCTCAGAGTTGTAGTACGAGGTACTTTGCCGGAATCCAGTCTAATACTCGCCGACGATTTCACCGTCCGCTTTAGCACCCAAGCGTTGAAATGCACCCATTTCTCGCGATTTCAGGCTCGGTCTTGTTTCGATCTATTCGCTGATGAACCTCGCCGACCCATCCGTCAACGCAAATTGGGCTCCACCTTCGTGCATGCTGGAAAACGCGCCCCACGAAGAATTGATCGGCTGTGTGCAGGTGGCCAAGACGTCGTCCTCGATTCAGATTGTTCTTGCACGGCGCGGGAATCTGTTGCAGAATCAGGGCGGCTTGCTCGTAATCGTACGCGTGCATGCATTGCTTGGCTGTGTCGTACAACGGGTCGACACTCTGGCGAATCTGCTCCGGCTCCGCTTTGACTTTTGGCAACTCCTGCTGAGCGCAATCCGCGAACTTCGCAAGCTTCGCATCGGTCAGAGCCGCCATCTGCTCCAGCTTGCGCACGGCTTCCCCGTATTGGTGCTGCTGTCGCAATCGTTCAATCGACTTTCGCGCTTCACGTGCGCGTTTCAGTTCCGGATCGATGACCGGCTCCGAGGAGGCGGCGCGTCTTCTGATGACCGTGGAGATTCGTCTGAGTTCTGTGTTTGGTCGAGCGAGGTGGCGGAACTTTGCACGAACTCGTCGAGCGCCGTGGCGACATCTTGCATGGACTCGAAGCGGTCTTCGATCCTCGGGCCATCATGCGCAGGCACAGAGCTTCCAGATTCGCATCGATGCCTGGACGCAGGTCGGACGGTTTCTTGCCCGAGCCATCGAGAATCTGCGCCATGACCGAACCGAGCGACCCGTGAAAGGGCAATTCGCCCGTCAGCAATTCGCAACAAATCACGCCCAGGCTTTAGATGTCGCTGGCCGGACCAATGTTGTCTCGGTCGGCGCGCACTTGTTCCGGCGACATATAAGCCGGAGTTCCGATAAGCTCGCCCTGCTGCGTCATTCGAACGTCCGTTGATCCATCCAACTGTCGAGCCAAACCGAAGTCCATGATCACGGGCTGACCGTGTTCATCGACCATGATGTTGGCCGGTTTCAGATCACGATATGCCGTAGAGTTCCACGTGTCGACACGACCCTCCCACTTTCCGCTGCGTCCATCCTGCCCCATGCCCAGCCTCGATCTTATCGCCACTACGGCATTCGGACTGGAAGCCGTGGTTGCGCGGGAACTGAAGGCCCTGGGCTACCCCGAGCACCAGGTGGAAGACGGTCGCATCAGCTTCACCGCCGATGCGTCCGCGATTGCTCGTTGCAACCTTTGGCTACGCAGCGCCGACCGAGTTCTCGTCAAGGTTGGTGAATTTGCAGCACGCGATTTTGGCGAATTATTCGACCGGACAAAGGCGCTGCCGTGGGCCGAGTGGTTACCGCAGGACGCACGATTTCCGGTTCGCGGTCGGTCGACAAAGTCGCAACTCCATAGCGTGCCGCACTGTCAGTCGATCACCAAGAAGGCGATCGTCGAAGCGCTCAAATTTCGCTATCCGGTGGAAACATTCTCGGAAACCGGCTCGCTGTATCCGATCGACGTGTCGATTCACAAAGACCGAGTCACCTTGACGCTCGACACCACCGGCCCCGGTCTGCACAAACGCGGCTACCGCACGCTGTCGGGACCGGCTCCGTTGAAAGAAACGCTTGCGGCGGCGCTCGTGCAGCTCAGTTTCTTCAACGCGGATCGCCCATTCCTCGATCCGTTTTGTGGGACGGGAACGATTCCCATCGAAGCTGCATTGATTGCGCGGAACCGCGCCCCAGGATTGCTGCGGACCTTTGCGTCGCAAGATTGGGTCCGCATCGAGCCGCGCGTGTGGCACGAAGCTCAAACGGAAGCCCATGATCTGATGCGTCCACCGTTGGAATCGCCGCTGATCGGGACGGATCTCGACGAAGCCTCGATCCGCCAAGCTCGGGTGCACGCCAAGCAAGCCGGAGTCTCGGACGACATCCATTTTCAGCAGCAGGACGTGGCTCAGCTCAGCAGCAGCCGAAGTTATGGTTGTTGCATCTGCAATCCGCCGTATGGGGAACGCATGAGCGAAGACGGTGATGTGGTCCCGCTGTACCGCACGTTGTCGAGGCGACTGGAAGAACTGCCCACATGGTCCACGTACGTGCTGACATCCGTTCGCGATGTGGAGTCGATTTTCGCTCGCCGCTGCGACAAGAAACGAAAGCTCTACAACGGCCGCATCGAATGCACCTATTACCAATTCTTCGGACCGCGGCCCCGGGCAAGAATTGGGCTTGCGTGAACGAACCGGCCCGACTCGGCTTTTCTGTCTCGTTCCCAAGCTCCAACTGCACCTCGGGACAATGGTCCCAAGCTACGGTCGGCTATTTCTGGATCCGCACTTCAGACCCTACGCCGAGCAAGCTGTAGACTTCCGCCACGTCCTGGTTGGACATGCGAATGCAACCGCGGGACGCGGCCTTGCCGATGGAATCCGGGTCGATCGTGCCGTGAATTCCGTATTGGTTGCCGATGTCGATCCAGTACTCGCCCACCGGATTTCGCGGATCGTCGGCCTTGATGACTTCGCCGTCACTCCCGAAATACGCCGGGTTTTCCACCTTGTCGAGCACCTTGAACGTCCCGATGGGCGACGTGCCGTCTCGACCGATGCCGACGCGATATCGGTGGACGTAGTACCCGTGTGCGTGAATCACCAGTTCGAAGTTGCTCAAGTCGACCAAAGCCGCAAACGGCCCCTTGATCACTTTCAACTTTTGTCCGGGCTGGATGCGGCTGGGATCAGTAATGCGATTCAGATTCTTGAGGTACTGCCACGGCACGTCATAGCCCTTGGCGATCCCGGTCAAGTTGTCTCCGAATTTCACGACGTACGGCTTCAGATAATGCGGTTGCGGTGCGAGATAAATTGAATACGCCGTTTGGTCGATGCGAGCTTGGATCGTCGGTCTCAGCGTGGGTTGATTCCAATACACGCGAGACAGTTGCTCGTGGGCTTTCAGATACTGTTCTTGCTCGATCAAGCGATCAATCTCGACCAAATCGACCGTCGCGATCGAGTTGGGGCGCACTTCCGGCTGGCGAGTTGCGGACGACTCTTGGCCGGTCGAGTTTCGGTCTTCCGTGGATGGTCGGCCGATCGAAACCGGATTGCGAACACTCGGCGAACTGTTTGCGGGACTTCGTGAATCCGATTTGAAGAACGGGTCTTGGAATCGAGTCGCAGTCTCGGAAGTCGCCGATTCGAAGCTCGACGCCAAGTCGCCGGAGCCTGGTGTCCGTGCCGGTTGAAGACGCGACGGCGCAGATGGATCGGGCTCGTTCTGAGGCGGAATTTCGTCGCGAATGCGGAGACTCTGTGTTCGTGCCGTTCGGGTGTCGCTTTCGGTTCCGGCAGGCGAGGCCGATTGTTGAGCGTCTCGTTGATCAACGAAGGCCAGATCCTCAAGGTCGGCGCTCGTCTTGAGCTTTCCCGTTTCGGCTTGCGTGATCTCGAATGGCAGCAGTCCTTGATGCCATGCCAAAAGTGCTCCACCCAGCAAGGCCACCGAAGCGGCCAGGATCCAAATCCGGTGCTTTCCGCGCGTGTTCTTTCGCATGTTGCATCCTTGCATGCGATGGCCGTGGCCCGCGATCCGTACGGAGACTTCACGTAGGGAATCGGGCCGAAATCAAAGCGGCGGGACTCTATCGGACGATTTCGGGCGAGCCTATCGCAGTTG
>JAQBZS010000737.1 GCA_027622115.1 Planctomycetota bacterium
AATCATTGGTGACAAGTTGTCGGCGATGTTCCGGCTTCAGACCCAGGCCGAGGTTCAATGTCAGCCACATGTTGCCCTTGCCATCGAGTTTGGGGCCGAACGCGTACTCGTGATAATTGCCAGTGACACCCCACCCCTTGGCAACCGTGATGTATTCGTCCGCCACGTCGTCGCCGTCGGTGTCTCGCAAACGAGTCAACTCCGAACGCTGCACGGTGTAGAACGCATCGCCGACCTTGATCAATCCGAGCGGTTCATGCAGTGCCGTTGCGAATCGGTGGTAGGTGATCTTGCTCGGTGGATCGTCGTAGACACCGCTCATGAACCAGACTTCACCCTTACGAATGGCAACCGCGACTCGGCCATCTTCAAGAGCGGCGATCCCACTGACTTCCAACGCCAATCCTTTGGGAGCGGGCTTCCAGAACTTTGATCGAGAACCGGTCGGTGCCGTGGACGTGGCGATCGTGATCAGCTTGTAGTAGTCGTTCTCTCCGACCGCGCGACCGGAAGTTGCGGTCAACAGGCAGGCGAACGCAATCGCAAGTTTGGAGAGCCGTGTTTTGGTCGTCGAACGTGTTTTGGTCGTCGAAATAGTCACGGGCATGAAGCTTCCAGATTTGAACGTGACGAGATTATGCGTCGTGTTTGTGTAGTTCCTGATGTAAGTGTCCGACTTGCGGCAGAATCAACGTTTCGATGCCCAACCGCACGGCGTTCGTCGAACCCGGCAGCGCGAACACGATTTTACCGTTGGCCACGCCGCCAATCGCTCGGCTCAACAGGGCTGCGGCTCCGATTTCCGCGTACGACAGCATGCGGAACAACTCGCCGAATCCGTCGAGCCGCTTGTCGAGCTTCGACGAAATGACCTCGAACGCCGAGTCTCGCAGCGAAATCCCTGTGCCGCCGTTCGTGATCACAACGTCCACGGTTGGGTCCGCCAGTGCCGCAGTCAGTTCGACCGCGATCCGCTCGACGTCGTCCGTCACGATTGCATAACGGCTGACGTGGTGCCCGGCGGCTTCGGCGGTTGCATGAATGAGTCGCCCGCTCTTGTCGGTTTCTTCGGTTCGTGTGTCCGATAGCGTAATCACGGCAAATCCCAGTCCGGAAACGCTTTTCGATTTCAGTTCATGATCGCGGTAGCTGGATTCGGTTTCCGACATGGGTACTCAACGTGAGCCTGAGAAGGTGAAATGGGGCGAATGCAACGCAGGAGACGAACGACGATCGGTCACGTCAATCGAATCCGGCGCTGTCAACCATCTTGATGTTCCTGATAATATGCAAACTTCAAGTTCGTGTGACGATGACTCAACGAAAGAGCGACTCATGCTGACGCTGACTGGACAACGGCTGCGACTGTGCGACGGTGTTTCGCGACGTTCGTTTTTGCGGATTGGCGGCCTGGCGATGGGCGGGATGTCGCTGCCGCAGATTCTGCGGGCTCAGGAAGCTGCGGGGGAATCGTCGCGACACAAAGCCGTGATCATGATTTTCCTGGCCGGTGGACCTCCGCATCAGGACATGCTGGACCTGAAACCGGACGCTCCGAGCACGGTTCGTGGTGAGTTCGATCCGATCGACACCAACGTTTCCGGTATTCGGATCAGCGAGTTGATGCCGCGCGTCGCCGCCATGATGGATCGCTTTTCCATCATTCGATCGCTGGTTGGAGCCCAAGGTCGCCACGACGCGTTCGAATGTTGCACCGGACATCACTTTGGCAGCAACCAGCCTCAGGGCGGCTGGCCGGCGATGGGCTCGTCGCTGTCGCGGCTGATGGGGCCTGTTGATGCGTCCGTACCGACTTACGTCGATCTCTCCCACAAGATGGCTCACGACCCCTGGAACATCAAAGGCCCCGGATTCCTCGGCATGAACCACGCCCCGTTTCGTCCGGACGGCGAATCGATGCAGAACATCACTTTGCGAGACATTTCCCAAGAGCGGCTTGCCGGTCGAACATCGCTGCTGAGCGAACTCGACCGCTTCCGTCGCACGGTCGACCGGGAGCTGGCGTCGGGCCTGTACGACGACTTCACGGAGCAAGCACTTGGAGTTCTGACATCCTCAAAACTCGTCGAGGCGATGAATCTCGAGAAAGAAGATCCGGCCGTGCGAGCCCGCTACGGAAAAGACAACGCCGACGTCCTCGGGTACTCGCACGACAAGGGGTATCAGGCCATCATGTCTCGTTTCCTGCAGGCCCGTCGGCTGGTCGAAGCGGGGGCTCGATGCGTGACTTGCAGTTTCGCTCACTTCGATTGGCACGGGCAGAATTTCGGAAACGCCCGCAAGGTCGTCCCGCTGCTGGATCAAGGAGTGGCCGCGCTTGTTGAAGACCTGCACGAACGAGGTCTCGATCAAGACGTGACGGTGCTGGTGTGGGGCGAATTCGGTCGTACGCCGAAGATCAATGAACGAGCCGGACGAGACCACTGGCCCAAAGTCCACGCCGCATTGCTGGCTGGCGGCGGGATGACAACTGGGCAGGTCATCGGCTCAACGAATCGACTTGCCGAAGAAGCGTCCGACCGTCCGATCCACATGCAGGATGTCTTCGCAACCGTGTACCGCAACCTCGGCATCAACGTCGCGAGCACAACCATCCCGGACAACAACGGGCGCCCGCAATATCTCGTCGAGCGCCACGCTGCGATCCCGGAACTGGCGTGAGCCACGGCAGATCATTTCGCTTTCGCGACCGCTCGCAACGCACGGTCCACGGCATCTTGCACTTGAACCACCTCGCTCTGCGAAGCGCGCACCAGCGCCGCGTTCAGGTCTGGGTCTTCGACCTTCACTTCGCCGGCGATTGTGGCAACCGCGTTGGCGGCGTTGACCTGTGCTCGCCAATTGCCGCTCTGCAAGATTGGTGACAGCAAGGGGATGGCCTTCTTGTCGTTGATGGAGCCGAGAACTTTGGCTCCGTATTCCCAGGCCGCTTCGGTCTTGCCCAATTCGGCGTGCAACGGTTTTTCGATCTTGCTCTTCCAATCGTCCTCGCTCTTCACCAGTCGCGACAACGCGTTTTCCGCTCCGTCTCGGACATTGAGCACCGAGTGGCTGAGCAGTCGAATCAGCGGCTCGATCGCCGTTTCGGACGGAAAGTAGCCCATCGCTCGTGCCGCGATCGCCGTCTTGCGCCAATCGACGGGCTTCTCGACCAAGGGCTGCAGAATCGGATGAACTTTGGCTCGTTCTTCGGGGGTACACAGCGGACTGAGCTGTTCCAGAGCCCGACCGGCGGCCTGACGGACGTTTGTAACATTGTCGGCAACCGTGCCGGCGATGTCTTCGATCGATCCCGTATGCCCACTCGCTCCCAGCAACATGATGGCACTGGTCCGAGCCTGCCATTCCTTCGGCTCTTCGAGCGATTTTGTCAGTGTTTCGGAAGCCACCTTGGCAACTCGCGACGCAAATTGTCGCTCCACGTGGGTTCCCATTTCCTGCATGATGCCGGCTCGTAGCCGCAGCGGTTCGGCCTTTTCCAGTTCCGCCAACATTAGCGGAAACAGGTCGTTCTGCGACATCTGGTAGTCCTTCCGCAACGAGTGAATGATGTTGCGGGCTTCGCTGGTGACGTTGGTGGTGCGGTCACCGAGATTGCGGATCACGACCGGCAAGGCGTTTTTGTTGGCCGGCCAGCCGATGTGGCGGATGGTGCGAAGCGCGAAGGTTCGAGTCCGCCACGATTTGTCTTCTTTCGTGCCGTCGCCAAGCGTGTCGGCGGCTTTCAGCACGGCGGCCAGGGATTCCTCGTTGCGAATGTGTGTGAAGAAATGCACCGCTTGGTTGGACGCATTGGTGATTTCGTTGCCCAACACCGTCGCGATTTTGTCGTAGTCCTCCGGTTGCAGACGCGCTCCCGCTCGGACGGTCCGCTCAAGACCACGCACGGCGGCCTGTTGGGCTCGCCAGTTGTTGACGCTCACACCTTGCATCAAGAACGGAGTGTCTTCCGGCTTTGCAATGCTCGCCATCGCGTCGAGCACCGCAGTGCGTACGTTTTCCGACTCACTCTCTCCTTGAGCCTTGAGATAAACGCGTGCCTCGTCAACGGCGAGTGTTTGCGCGATTGCGTTTCCGGCCGCGATGGCCACGCCGACGTCTTCGTCGTTGAGTGTTTCCTTGAGTTGATCGACGGCTTCCGTCGCGCGGATGCGACCTAGGGCCACTGCCGATTCGCGGCGTAGATCGCCACCCTTTCGCGATCCCAGTTTTTCGCTCAACTTGGCAATAATTGCCGGGCGATCATCACGCGGCTTTTCGCTCGGCGAAAATACAACGCCCAGAGAACGTGCCGCGCTGGCGGCGATTCGCACATTGTCGGACTGTAGATTTCGCAACAGTCCAGGCACGGGGTCTGGTTTCGTCGACGCCGGAGCCTCGGATTTCGGGGCGGTCGGTTTTGCCTTGGCGGCCTTTGGAGCGGCGGGTTTCACGGATTCGGCCTT
>JAQBZS010000738.1 GCA_027622115.1 Planctomycetota bacterium
TCGTAGCCGCCGGGATGCCACGGATGACAGCGGCAGATTCGCATCATTCCTCGCCAAGTGCCGCAAATCGCCCCGTAGTGCTCGACCGCGCCGATGAAGTAATTGCTGCACGTCGGCTGAAAGCGGCAGTCGCGGCCGATCAGTGGGCTGAGCACGAACTGATAGCAACGCACCGCCACAATCAACATTCTCGACGGCAGTCGCCAGAGATGTCGCATAATCGCGGCAACACGGTTGGTGGAATCGTGCATTCTCAGCCACCGCATTCCTTGTTTGAACGTGCGATGCGGCCCGCCAACTTTCGTGCCAGAGTCGTCAGCGACTGCTGATAATCTTCGACCGTCGATCCCGACTTGTGACGCGGAATCAGAATCAAGTCGAGTCCACCGGGCAGGTCGTGCTGCGTGAGGCGAAATGCTTCTCGGAGTCGGCGCTTCAAACCGGATCGGATGATCGCGTTGCCGTGTTTCTTCGAGACACTTACGCCAACACGACTTTGTGGTCGACCATTTGCCGCCGCGAACACGAGCAAATGGCCGTCGCCGCTGGTGTTTCGCAGTCCGTAGACGTGGGCGAATTCGCCGGACTTGCGGATCCGCTGAGTGCGAGTCAGGCGAAACGAGGGCTTTGATTGCGGTGAAATCATGGACTTTGTGGTTTTGAATTCGGTGAAAAGTCGCCGGCACTCATCGCGACGATCGGTCGTCGCTCGGCGATTGGGTTTTCAGCAAGAATACCGTCAACGATCGAGCACCGTGGGCACCGATTACCAGCGATTGTTCGATGTCCGCAGTCTTCGACGGACCGGAAATGAACGTCCCGAAGCCGGGCTTGTCCGTGGAAAACTCGGGGTCTGCTTCAAGGCGCGAATAGGCCTCGTGCATGTTGTTGACGATCGCATCAGCCGGAATCACCAGTGCCAAATGCTGAGTCAGGAAGTAGATCACACGGTGTTTGACCCCCGCATCCGTAATCCACACCGCCGCGTTTTCGGCCACTCCGAATTTGCCGGGTAGGATCGCGAAGTCGATGTCTTCCAGATCATGTGCATCGACGATTCCGTCCAAATCCACGTTCGGTCGACCGACGCCGGCAACCAACGAACACGTCTTCTTCGCACTTGAAAAGGCTTCGATTTCCGCAAGTCGCTCATCCAGTTCTGCGACGTTTTCCACGACGATGGCGTTGCCACCCACGGCCGCCAGGGATTCGCGAAACTGTTCCAGCGGGTTGTCGTAGGTGATCCAGTCTTCATCGAGACTCGGCAATTCCACGGCCTGTTGCAGTTGGCTGCGGATTGCGGCCAGAATTTCAACTTTGGACGACATCAATCTCGCTACTTAAACAAGGTGGCTGGCAGGTGATGCATCTCGGCCCGCGACAAGATCTTGACCGGATGCGGGATTCCTCTATCTTTCGCGGCCCATTCTAAAGCACCGAGTCCTTATTCGGTAACTCGCCCGCCGCAACCTCTCTCCATCTCTGCGGTCGCTGCTCCACCAATTCCTTCGGTTGAACGTAATGGATCGCCGTCGTCAATCGCGATTCGTGCCGGCGCTGATGTGCCTGTTGATCTGCGGGTGCGCGCAGCGATTCGTCGAGCTGCGAGAGCGGCGCTTCGATCCCGTGGCCGATCGGATCAAGCTTTACGCGAAAGGCGGACCGCGACCCACCGAACGGACTCGCCAAGTCCTCCGCAAATACGATCTCGACAACACGTGGTCGGACAACATCTCGTCGATTGACGGCTTGGTGGCCGTTTACCGCACTCAGCCGACATCGGAAATCTGCTACGCACTGGCCGAATTGAATTACATTGCCGGTCGCAAGCGCGAGGTGTTTTACAAGCAACTCGCGTTCTCGCACTTTGTCGCCAGCGTCGCGTATTCGTATGCGTATTTGTTCTCGCCGAAGTTCGACGCGACCCGCAACGTGTACGACCCGTGGTTTCGTGGCGCGAGCGAACTCTACAACAGTTCGCTGGAAAGCGGACTTCGAATTGCTCAAGGGCTCGACCGCTTCAAGCCCAACCAAGTGGTTACGGTCGAGACGTGTGCCGGACCGATCGAATTCAAGATCACCACCGAGCACATGCAGTGGAATTCCCATCGAGCGCATGAATTCAAGTTCGTGTCCGACTATCGCGTCGTGGGTCTGAACAACGTTCACGAAACTAAGGGACTCGGCGTCCCGTTGATCGCGATCCAACATCGACACGGTCGGCCCGACGAGCAGTTCTACCCCAAGGGTTTGAGCTTTCCCGTGACGGCATTCCTGCGCTGGGAAGGCGTTGACGACGAACATCTGCACGCTCGCTGCACGGTCGAACTTTACGATCCGCTCGAATCCGCCGAGACGGTTGTGGCGGACCATCACGTGCCGCTCGAAAGCGATTTGAGCACTCCGTTGGCTCACTATTTGAACAATTCCCAACTTGAGGCACTCGGCCTGATGGGGCTGTTGCGTCCGGATCGAGCCGAACGTGTTTCGGGTTTGTACATGACGCAGCCGTTCCAGCCGGACAAGATTCCGGTCGTGATGGTCCACGGCATTTGGTCCAGCCCGATGACTTGGATGGAGGCCCTCAATGATTTACTGGCCGATCCGGAGATTCGGCAGCGATACCAGTTCTGGTTCTACCTCTACCCGTCGGGCGAACCGTTCTTAAAGACGGCGGCCGATTTGCGGCAGGATCTCGCGGAAGTCCGCCGAATTTTCTGTGAACAGGAATCACCACCCAAAATGGATGAGATGGTTGTGATCGGTCACAGCATGGGCGGCCTGATTTCGCGGCTATTGACGATTGACAGCGGAGACCGTTTCATCGCCTCGATCACCGGCAAGCGTGGTATCAATCAGCTGGATCAAGATGCCGCGTTGCAGAAAGTCGCGCACCAATTCGTGTTCGAACAACAACAGGCAGTCCGCCGCGTGGTGACGATCGGCACACCGTTTCGCGGCAGCAAGTTTGCGAATCCGTTTAGCCAGTTCGCACTACGGAAGTTGATCAACCTGCCGAAGTCCACGCTCGACGACGTCACTCGCGCGCTTGCCCGGACATCGGGGCTGGGTCACGCGGAAGTCATGGTGCCGCGCACGAGTCTGGACGCGCTTTCTCCGGATTCGCCAATCTTGCAGACGGTGGCGCTGTCGGAAGCGTCGCCGCGAGTGCATTACCACAACATCCTCGGAGCGATTCGCGAAGCACCGCTGGAACGGAATACGGACGGAGTGGTCACGTTTGCCAGCGCGCATCGCGACGACGTCGAGTCCGAATTGATCGTCAAAGCGGATCACACCAACGTGCATCGACATCCGCTGGCGATTCTCGAGCTACGTCGAATCCTGATGATCCACGCGGCCGAGGTGGATTCGCGGCTGTACAAGATCCGATTGGCACGGCACGAACTTACGAACGAATCAGAAACAACGCATGCACAATCCGCCACACCAATCAAGACCGTCGGGCCCCATGTGAATCCGGTGGAACAGCCCGGCTGGCGACCCACGACCCCAGCTCGCCGCTAAGTCGCGTGGCGGCTGATTTCATTAGCCGCCGCTGGGCGCAAGCCGGCTCGGCGATCGCCATGGTTGACGGACTTCGAGGGCTGTTGGTCCACCTTTGCGAGAAATCCCTCCGGATCAGCGGCGATCCACAGCAATCAGACTTATAATGGTTCGCTTCTTCGACACTCCTCGACCATGAATCATCCGCGCTCGCCCCAAAACGGCTCATCAATCATCCAGGCCCGGCGCAGCTTGCCTCGCGAATCGCATGAATTTACCTGCTCTGAACACTCGCGTCCTCGTCACTTTGTGTACGTTCAATGAACGCGAAAACATCGAGCGACTGATTCCCGAAATCCACGGACATTTGCCGTCGGCCGAGATTCTCGTGGTCGATGATTCGTCGCCGGATGGGACAGGAGAATTGGCGGATCAGTTGGCACTCGCGGACCCGCGAATCCACGTCCTGCATCGCACGGGCAAGCTCGGACTGGGGACGGCCACGGTCGCGGCGTTTCGATACGGAACGAAACACGAATACGACTATCTGATCAATATGGACGCCGACTTCAGTCACCATCCCAGATATTTGCCCGCCCTGTTGGAATGCATGAGTCGCGTCGATGTTGCGATCGGCTCCCGCTACGTGGTGGGTGGCGGCGTCGTGGGCTGGGGATTGATGCGGCATCTGATGAGTCGCTCGGTCAACATTTACGCTCGCCTGTTGCTGCGACTGCGATCGCGAGACAACAGCGGCAGCTTCCGCTGTTATCGCGTCTCCCACCTCGCGCGGATCGACTTCGATCAAGTGCGGGCGCGCGGCTACGCGTTCTGCGAAGAGATTCTGTACTTATGTCGCCGCGTCGGTTGCTCGTTCGAAGAAACGCCGATCGTGTTCGAGGACCGTCGGTATGGAGTGTCCAAGATCAACTGGAAGGAAGTCGTCGCC
>JAQBZS010000739.1 GCA_027622115.1 Planctomycetota bacterium
CTTGAATTGTCCCGCCAACAATTCCGCTCCACGCGGACCGGCTTGCAAGATGCTCGAAGGCGGGAACATATTGTCGACAAAGGCCGAATGGTCTCCGTCTTCAAGGGCCGCGATTGCACTGGCAACAACCTTTTCCAAGTCGTCGCCGTAACCCGGAGCGGCGTCCGGCTTGTCGGGCTGTGCGAACGCCAAACTCGCGATACCGGCGGACACAACGGCCAGACCAATGATGCGTCTGAAACTGCCGAGCACAATGGACTGCATAGGCATGATCGCTTCCTTCCAAAGTTGCGGTCGATTACGGCTTCGCGAATTACGATGCCAATCCTAGTTGGACAGCGCCACTTTTGCGTTCACTCGTTTAACCGCACGCCGTAGGCACGCGCGTTTGAAGAGTGAAACGTGTCTCATCAGTTCTTGGTAGTTTCGACCGCGAGATGTCGACAAACGCGCGTGCCTACGGCGTGCGGTTAAACGAGCGACATTCACGCCGAAGTGGCGCTGTCCAGATAGCTTCTATTTCCAATACACTTGAGTCACGAAAAACGCCACAATCGGCGTGATGACCAACGACGAATACGGCACGCCGTGCGGCCACGGTTTGAAGAACAACGGATACACCACGAATTCCAGGATCGCCGGCAGAATGAACGCCCAGCAAATCAGCAGCAAACCAATCTGTTTGCGTTGAGCTTTCTGTTCCGGAGACGACTTCGCCGCAGTCGCCCGCGGTTTTGAAGTTTTGTCCTTCTTGTTCTTGCCGGACTTCTTTTGTGCCTTCGTGGCGTCCGCATCCAGTGGTGCCACAACTTCGTCTCGCATTCCCGGCGCGTAGTATTTCGCGATGCCCTGATTGATCGACAGCGGAGTCGCCAGCACCGGACGCATGGGCACGCCGTATCGCAACCGCAATTCGTCTTCGAGTTCCGGATCGGCCTCGTCGGTACAGGCGACAAGCAGCACGTCGTCGTCCACGAACAGTGGCAGGATCGAGTGCCGCTTGACCACGTTACGAGGCAACTTGTCGAGTACGTTGTCGTCCGGAAATGTCTCGGACAGGTCGACGAAACTCATGCCAAGCTCCTTGGCAAGTGCTCGCGCGGCGACTTCGGGATCCGCCAGCTTCATCTGCACGACCGCATCGCGATTCGACAACCCACGCAAATCCGCGAACTGTTCGACTTCGGCGATCTGATCGCGAGTCAAGACGCCTTCGTCGACCAGCACATTCAGCAACGGCTTGCGACCGAGAATGTCACCGGGTTCGTCTTCGAATTCGCGTCCTTGGCTTTCGTCGTAATCCCGTTTTCGCTCGGCATCCGTCAGGCACAGCATGGCCTTCGCGAGTTCATTCAACAGTTCTTGCGACTGGATGGAATACGTGCCGGTCGCATACTTACGCACATGAGAATTCAACTTCTTGTAGTGCTTGCGAATCTTGTCTTCTTCGTCTTCGAATTGCACAAGTCGCAGCAACTGATAGTGATCCGGCGGACGATCCCCTTCAGGAATTCCCAGCCACTCCTTGTAGACGTCGATTTCCACGTGCGGACTCCGGTCGAGCAAGATTGACGGTAACACGATACAACGTCGGACTATTCGACGTTGTATTCACGAGCCAACGCCTCGAAGACATCGACGCCGCCGGTCTTTTCGAATTCGCCCGAACGAATGATCTCGGTCGAAGCTTCACGATTGCTGGTCAATTCCTTGGCACTCGCGTGAATCCGCCCACTCGCGTCGTAACGGTATGTCAATTCGACGGGCGAACCTTGCGGAAGATTCGCCGGTAGGTCGGTGACTCGAAAGTCGCCGATCTCGGTGCAGGCCATGGGGTCCTTGGCTTCTCCTTCGAGCATCACCACGTGGATGCGCTGTTGGTTCTGTGTATTCGTCACGAACCGCTGATTCACACTGTGAGGGATCGGCGAATTCTTGGGAATCATGATGTGATTCATTTTGCGAGTTCGGTCGGACGGGTCGGTGATCTTCACGCCCAAGGAGTGTGAATTGACATCCGAAGTCTTGATCGACATCAAGCGTTTGATCACTGCTTGGCCCATGCGGCTTTCTCGACCCGATTGACGCGCTTCCAGAATCGCCGCGTGAAGAGCAGCCCCCTCGGCGACGGCTCGTTCCGGCATCACGTCGCCGGAAGACGGATTGTTACCGGTAACTCGCTTCAGCATGCTCACAATTGACGGCATGTAAGTGGAACCACCCACCAGCACCACGTCGTCGAATTCGCCCGGTGAAATGCCGGCTTGTTGCATCACGAGTTCCGTGGTGTCTTCCGTGCGTTGCAGCATGTCCGCGGTCATGCGTTCGAAGTCGCCTCGAGTTAGCGAAACGGTCAACGTATTGCCGCCGCAATACACACTGATCGGAACTTGCGCCTTGGTGCTCAATTCGCGTTTCGCGTCTTCGCTCTCTTGCCGGAACGAAAGCAACGCTTCCGGATCCTGCGTGGGATCCGTGCCGAATTTTCGAGTGAACTGTTCGACCAAATGATCGGTCAACCGCTGACTCCAGTCCAAACCGCCGAGCATGACATCGCCATCGGTGGCGAGCACGCGGAAGTTGGTCGGCGTGTAGCGAACAACCGTCACATCGAAAGTTCCGCCGCCGAGGTCGTAAACGAGGATGGTGCGTTCCTTGCTGCGCACGTCGGGAACTCCCAATTCACCCTTGTGCCAAGCGTACGCCAGTGTCGCGGCGGTGGGTTCGTTGATGACGTCCAGCACGTTCAGACCGGCAATGCGACCGGCATCCTGCGTCGCTTTGCGGCGGACGTCATTGAAGTAGTATGGCACGGTGATCACGGCATTGGTGATCGGGCCGATGGACGCTTCCGCGTCTTGCTTCAACTTCTTGAGGATCAAAGCCGAGATGAATTCCGGCGTGAGTCGCTTGCCTTGATACACGACGAAATGGTCCTTGTTTCCCATTTCTCGCTTGACGGCCTCGATTACTTTGGTCGGATCTTCAATCGCAATCCGTTCAAACGATGGTCCAACCACGACTCGTCCATCGTCTCCCAGCAGCACGACGGACGGCGTAATCGACCGTCCGTCCGCATTGTTCAGCAATACTGTCTCGCCGTCGTCATTGAGTTGTGCAATCGCGGAGTATGTGGTCCCCAAGTCAATGCCGACCGTGTTCCCTTCAACCAGTTTCATGTGAAATACCTTTTGAGCGGTGTGACAATTCCGAAGGCCGCTGCGGTGCCGGTGAATTCGGAATCGCGAGATGTGAATCGAGATGCAGTGTCACGAGACTGATCGGAGTCGACCAGAGTGGCTTTGCCCATGAACCCAGGGTGTCACAATGGGGGAATCCCGGTGACTTCGCTATTCTGTCGATGGCGTATGCCCGAATCAAGCGGCGGATCCAGTCTTAGGAATTCGCGATCCCTGTTTTAATAATCTGAAAAACACTGCATAATTCCGTCCGATGCATCACGACCGACGGCCATTCGTCGGCCGTGTTCTTTTTTTACACGGAAGCAAACTTGCAGCCAGCACAACGAGGATTGACATGAATCCCCAACCGATCTCCCAGGAAGGGTACGACAAAAAGACGGAAGAGATTCGCGTACTCGAGAACGAGGTGATGCCGCAGATTGCCGAACGAATCGCCGAAGCACGGGCGGAAGGAGACCTCAAGGAAAACGCGGAATACCACGGCCAGCGTGAAGAGCAGGGCCGGGTCTTCGCGAAAATCGCGCAGCTCAAGACGCAACTTGCGAGCTGCCGGATTGTCGATAAGACCAAGATGCCCAAAGGCGTGGTCAACTTTGGGGCCACGGTCACCGTCAAGGATCTCAGCGACGGCATGGAAGAGAAGTACGAACTCGTCGGACCCGGCGAAGAAAACTATGACGGCGAAATCATGAAGATTCTGACCAGCAGTCCGGTCGCACAGGGGATGCTCGGCAAGAAAGTCGGCGACCGGATCGAGGTCGAGATCCCGCGCGGCACTCTGCGCGTCGAAATCGTGAAGATCGAGAACCCGTGATTGCAGCGTGCGAGGCCGTCGAATTCCGCCGATGCCAATCGCAGCGAATTTCCGAGCGTCGCTCATGAAGGGAACTCATGCCCGAATTCCATCGCGTGGCGTCGGTCGGCGATGTCGCACCCGGCAGCGGAATCGAAACTGCGGCCGGGGGTCGAGTGATCGCGCTTTACAACATCGACGGCGAGTTTCACGCGATGGACGGAGTTTGTGCGCATGCCGGTGGTCCGCTCGGCAAAGGGATCGTCGCTGGCAACGTCGTGACTTGCCCCTGGCATGGCTGGCAATTCGACGCAACCACGGGGCACCACTGTCTGAATTCCAACATCCGCCAGGCCACGTTTGTCGTGAAGGTGGAAGGGTCGGACGTGTTTGTCCAGATCCCGCGAGCTGACGACTGAGCTGAAATACCGGAACTAGATAGGTATGGCTCTCGTCAACG
>JAQBZS010000740.1 GCA_027622115.1 Planctomycetota bacterium
CTTCACATACTGGCGAATGTCGTGCTCGGACAAGTTGTTGTGCAGCGGGATTTCCGGGTGTTCCAGCACATCGAGAGGCTCCGCCGCAAAGCCGAAGCCTCATTCGCGAACGACTGGGTGCCTGTGGCTTGCCGGAGGACGCATGAGTACGAGTTCCGGATTCTTTACCGGCGTCTCGGCCGACGACTACGAATTGCCACACGACAAACTCGGTCTACCGGTTATTTTGCTGACCCGCGCCCGGCGTAGAGGCGGTCTACGTCAGCCGGCACCATCGCGACTTCGATTGGCCGAACGACAAAGGCCCTGCCTGCGAAGTCAGTATCTTTCACCTCTGGCACGAACGCAGTTGAAGGCGGCTTGTTGACGACGCTCGCCCTGAATTGGCAAGCCATTCGTCCGGACTTCGGTTTTCCAGAGGATGACGTTTTTCGCGACTGCGGTTATCGTCTCCGAAATTGTCTGGAACGGATTACCTTCTAGGTTCGGAGTGAATTTCAGGAGACCGTCTTGACTTCGTCTGGAAGTAATTTGCTGGACACTTCTTCGGAAGTGGATCTGGTTGGCCGAGCATTTGATCGAGTTTGGGCGGTCGAAAACCAGCGTCCATCGATTGGCAGTTTTCTTGGCAATGCCGACGAGACGCTTCGCGCTCGCGTGTTTGTTGAACTCGTTGCCATTGATTGGGAATGGAGAATTCGTCACGGCGAAGCCCCCACGCTTGGCGAGTATCGACGTGACTTCGAAGAGTACGCCCACCTCCTGGACGACAACTTCGTGGAAACGGTCGCCAAGCCCGATGGCGACTGGTCTGAACCTACGGTTGATTCAGCCGACGAACGCCACCCCGTGCTTCCGAGCCGGCGCCGAAGTCGGTCGATGAATTTCAGATCGTCCGCGAAATCGGCCGTGGCGGGATGGGCATCGTCTACGAAGCCCATCAGCCATCGCTCGATCGCACCGTCGCGCTCAAAATCCTGCCCACGCTGGTGGCAAAAGACGAACGGCAACTCGAACGCTTTCAGCGAGAAGCCCACGCCACCGCTCGGCTGCGGCACTCCAACATCGCATCCGTGTTTGGGTCCGGCCATGATGGTGGTCTGCACTACATTGCGATGGACTTTATCGACGGTGTCAGCCTGTCGCTGAAGCCACCGTCACGGAGGCCATCCGACAAAGACCTTCAGAGTCTGCCGACCTCGGTCTTCAATAACGTTTGCGAATCCGACTGTCCGGACCAGCTTCGGATACTCGCGGACATCGCAAACGAGCAGCGGCACGACCTGATCGCCAGGATCGGAAGTGAAGCGGGCAAAGCCCTGAACTACGCCCACGAACAAGGCATCCTGCATCGCGACGTCAAGCCGTCCAACTTGATGCTGGATCGAAACGGCCGCGTCTGGTTGACCGACTTCGGGTTGGCTCGGGATCTGGATGAGATGACCGACCTCACCGAGCCCGGAGAATTGCCCGGCACGATGCGCTTCCTGCCGCCCGAAGCCCTCGACCAACAGCAGTACGACGCTCGCAGTGACGTCTATTGCCTCGGCCTGACGCTGTTTGAACTGCTCGCGTTGCGTCCGGCGTTCAATGCCACAACTCGTCCGGCCTTACTGAAGCAGTTGATGACCAACCAGACACCCGCGTTATGCGGCTTCAATCCCAAAGTACCGCGCGACCTGCAAACGATCGTCACAAAGGCCATCGCGCTTGAACCGGCGCGGCGTTACCAATCCGCCGGTGATCTGGCGGACGACTTGGACCGATTTCTCGATCGGCTGCCGATTCAGGCACGTCGCATCACGATTATCGGTCGCTTCAGCCGCTGGTGCAGACGGCACCCTTTGGTCGCCGGTTTGATGACCGCGCTGTTGACCTTATTTTGTGTCATTCTGGTCGGATACGGCTGGGTTCGGCATCAGCAAAAAGAACTCGCCGAGTTTCTCGCCACGGACGTGATTCCACTTTTCGATGACCTGGAAAAGGGAGATCCCACGCCGGAAACCGTTGATGAAGAGGACGTTCTGCGCATCAACGAATCTCTGGCGTTGCTGCTTGGCGCATTGGACCTCATCGAAGTGGATGTGGCTGACCGAGAATCGACTGAAGCCGTTCATGAAAGGATCAGCCGCCTCAAACTGATCCAGCAACGGCTGAAGCTCGTGCATCAGTTGGATGAACTGCAATTACGATCGCGGCTGTTGCGGATCGAGTTTGAACTCACGCATTGGGGCACGCGCGAAGTTGGCAAACACTACGTCCGGCTTCTCAGGGAAAACGGCATCGTTGTCGATGGATCGCCGGAAGATGCCGTCAACACAATCCGCCACTTGGATCAACTGAGTCGCGGCGAGTTGGTCATCGCATTGAATCATTGGTTCTTGACCATGAAGAAGGACCGCGCGTTGCGATGGCCGTGGCTCAATTCCGTGCTGAACGAATTGGATGACAACGAGTGGAGGCGAGACCTACGCGCCGCCATCGAGTCCGGCAACCACGCGAGAGAAGCCGAGCTTCTCGATCGGACAGACTTGGAGTCGCAGGACACTCGGATTATTGCGGCCATTTGTTTTTGCGATGGGACTTTGAATAACAACCGCACGCGTTTGCTTCAGGCAGCGCATGCCGAGCACCCCACTGACTTCTGGATCAACCACACGATCGCACTGAAGGCGCTGCACTTTTACGAGATCAAAGACGGACTGCATTTGTGTGGACTCGCCCATGCCATCCGACCGGGACCAATCACTCGACGGAACCTGGCCGTCGCGCTGATCATGAACGGGCATTACAAGTCCGCCGTCAACATCCTTGGACATTGTCGTGAATGCCAACTCCGGTGAGCTGCCGGGCGGTGTGGGGACTCCGATCATCGACTGGGAAGCGACCGAGTGGAACGACGGCGACGACACGGTTGGCGTGCAAATACCAACCGGTGCAAGGAATCCCGATGGCACCGATGTGACGGTGACGTTGGACATGGATGGTGAGGAACGCATCAGGGTTTCCGTCGAAACGCTCCAGTTGAGTCTGCTGGAGTTTGTGTCGCTGCACGGATCGGCGGCCTTCGAGAAGGGACCCGGCTACGAGATTGATTTGCAGACCGGCGATTTCGGCACGGGAGCGTTGCCGGACGTGATCACGCACGAAGTCGACACGATGACGATCGGGGGCCAGGATCTGCACGCGTTTGTGGGATTCGATGGACCGTACTGGGTGGACACGGACGGCGACGGCCAGATCGACGGACACACGGACAGCGCGTTCGGTCTGGCGGTGGAAGACCTGGACTTCGGCCTGGTTCTGATGAACCCATCGGCGGCGGCAGTCCTGCCCGAGGCTCTGTCTGAACTCAGTCCGACGTACTTTGCGCTGGATGCCCGCGTGGACAACGCAAGCCTGGTGGGCCAAGAAGAAGTGCTCACCATGGAAGGCCAGGGCATCACCGTGCAGCTCAACAGCAGCACGATCACTTCTCCACTGGGTCTGGTGGGCGTCAGTCCGCACGTGAACTTCGCCACCAGCTTTGAATCCGCGCCGGGAGCGGCGGACGGAACACTGGAAGTGCCGACCGGACGCGACCCGGTGTTGATTGGCTATGACAGCGAACTGATCAAGGCGGTTGTGGAGTACGCGGAATTCCAGGTGGCCGGTGTGGTGCAGTTGGTCGCCAGCGCGGCATTTGTCAAAGGGCCGTCGGAAACGGTCACCTTGACGAACGGCACGACCAGAGAGGTTTCCACGATCAGCGTCGGCATCTCGAACGGCCTGGGCTTTGCCGGCATCGACGGACCGTATTGGCGCGACACCGATGGCAACGGTCGAATCGAACTGACCGATACGCCCAACGACGACGCCCTTGGCCTGGTGCTGAAGGACCTGGACGCGGGACTGCTGTTTATGCGGTCGACAGACCTGCTGGATCCGGCCGCTTTCCTGGGGCTGAAAGCATCCATCGGAAGTGTGTTCTTCACCGGCATCGACGGCATCGAGGCCGCCGCGAACGACCTGAAACTGGAATTGAATCTCGGCGGCAGTCTGGACACTTCGCTGCCGGTTGTGGACTTCACCGCTTCGTTTGACGAGGGGTTCTATGCGGTCGAGACCGGCGGTGATCCGGTGAATCTGGACTTCAACCGCCAACTGCTGCGAGCCGCCGGGGAAGTGCAGGTCAACCTGTATGACCTGGTACGATTGGACGGGGCCTTCGACTTCGAACTCAGCTCCGAGCGGTTGTTGGTCTTCGCCGATGCCGAGGCGTCAGTCGGACCGGAATCATTCGCCGTGAGCCTGCATGCCAGCGGCCTGTTGGTCATCGACGAGCAGGGACTGGGCGTGCGTCTGAACCTGGAAGGTGAGGCGGACTTCGGCAGCGCGCTGGAACTGACTGCGGAGATGACCGGGGCTGAATGACTGCGGCCGGGCGAGTTCGTGGCAACAGAGGTTTTTCGT
>JAQBZS010000741.1 GCA_027622115.1 Planctomycetota bacterium
CCGCCCGCGAGGAACTCCTGCACCGGTTCGTCGAGCAGGTATTTGTTGATCGGCTGCTCGCTGATCCATTTCCGCAAGATGGCCGGGTTCGGTTTGAGCCGGGCCTTGATTGCGGGCAGGTCCTGTTTGCGGACGTAGAGCCGGGGAAAGTTCGTGGGATCGCCCGGCCATTCGAGGACAAAATCCTTCACCTTCTCGAGCGGAAAATCGCCGTGCTTGATCAGCAGCTTCTGCGGCGGCGGAGCGACTCGGCGATTTTCCTGCGACAGGATCGCGATGCTTTCCGTTTGATCGAGCGTGCCGAGCAGCCACGCTCGCCGACCGCCGCCGATCGTGAAATCTACGGCGACCAGTCCGTCGCGAACGGCCGCCGGAGCGAACGGCCCCGGCTGTTTCGCTTTCCCTTTCCACTGCGGATCGACCCACAGGCTCGGCTTCATCAGCCCGATCATCAGCATGTCGGACGACTTGGCCGGAGCATCCTTCTGCGGCGGCGAGTGCAGCGCGACCCACGTCCCGTGCCGCGGGTTGCTCCATTTCAGCCACGGCTCCAAGTGATAGGGAGCGATCGGGTCCGACATGACGGCGATGTTCGAGACGTCGGCGTTGCGATGAAACATGTGCGTCGGCCGAAACGCCGCGCCGCCGAGCACGACCGACCACACGCCGCCGCTCGGCGCGTCAAAGCTCTCGTCGACCAGCACGACCGGCTCGCCCGCCTCGACTCGGAAGACGATCTTCCACGTCCCCTGATCCGCGAACGTCACACGACACTCGACCTCGGCGAACACCGGCCCTTTAGCCCGCACGACCACGTCATACGATTCGACTGCCGCTGTCGCGCCGACAAACAGCGACTCCCCGGTCCATTCGCCCGACGCCAACCGCAAGCCAGCGATGGGCCCGAATCCTTCCTTCCACTTCCGCCGCACCTTCAAACCGATGCGGCCATTCGTGACCGTAACGACCTCCGCTCCCTCCTCGACCTTGAGATCGCTCGCCACCGTCACCGGCTTGTTGCCGAATCGAAATGCGGCCGTTCCATACGCCGGAAAATCGGTCTGAAAAGAGATTCGCGAGCCCGCGCCGTCATCCCCCGGCACGACCTGATACGCGACCGCTTTTCCGTCTGCGCCCAGCAACCCGATCCCGGCGTTCGCCTTTGTCGCCAGGTTCGCGGTAACCGGAAACGAAACGCATTCATGGGTCCACTCCCGGCCCAGGTGCTCCTTCAAGACAAAATCACCGCCCGGCTCTGCGGCCAGTGAAGCCAGAAGCCAGACCATCGAAACCGCGTTCATGTCCTCTCCTTCAACGACCCGAACGAGACGAGAATGCTCACCTCGGCGGGAGACGTGTTATTTCGGCGGATGGTCTCCTCGCGGCGGTCAACGATCCCTCACCGAGAGCGCGAGAGTTTGTAGGCCATTTCTCGGCAGGACGGAAGCAACCCTCGCCCGCGGACTGATAGGAAATGTGATTTCTCCTGAGTCTACCAGGGAGACTGGTTCAATCAAGGAATTCCAGGATTGCTTGTGTTCCAAGGCGGGCGTGCCCGCCTTGGAACACAAGCACTCTGCGGCCGTTTCTGGTGGCGGGGAGGCAAATGGGGGCCTGCCGGAGTGCAACATGCCCCTCGATGCACGCAAAATACGGGGCGATCCCAAATGCAGGGCGCAGCGTCCCCTGCTGACGCGTGTCGAGGATGCGTGAGAAGTTCGCCAGGAACGTGTCGATGTCGACGTAGGTCAATTCCTGCGACGGGTCGGCCTGGTCCGCAGATTCAAGCGAGCTGTCGGCAAAAGCGGCGTCCAGCTCCAGGACCAATTCATTCACCTCCGGTGGTGCCGTCTCCCTTGGGATCGGGAAAGGCGCGGCAAGCCTGCTTCTCGGCCACGACGGCTCGGATTCGATCTTGGAAGAAGCCGGCCAAGACACTCGGGTCGGCGCCGGCGGCACGAGCGTGGACGGCGACGGTCCCGACACGATGTTCGGCGGCGACGATGCCGATCAGCTCGATGGCGACCCAACTGAGTTCACGCTTGAACTCGACGACACAGCCGCCGCGTTTACGATGTTCCCGGCTTGGGTGGATGCGATCTGGGCAGACGCGACGAAACAATGAAGTAGCGTCATCGCCTACGTAGGCAATTGCTCCGATTTGTCACATCAGACCATGACAGGATTTTCGACAAGTGATGATCGATGCGGCGTGTGGGCAATGCGTTGCCATGATCACGACCCAATTTGCACTGACTCAACGCCGTTGTGAGATTTGCGTGCAATCTTTGTGGGCTGAACTCCGGCTGCTCCTCCGTTGGATGCGCCGAGGTCTTTGAAAACGTCAATTCCTTATTTCGCAGGCCAACGATGAGCCACGCCGTATCCCGCACGAAATCGATGTCTTCGCGACCACGCCTCAGTCCAAGGACTGGTCGAGTCATAATTACGCTCAGCAAGTCGCCGATGTCGCGCGCTGGTCGGAACGGTACGGTTGCAAGAGCATTCTGGTTTATGCCGACAATGGCATTTGCGATCCGTGGTTGGTCTCGAACATCATTCTGCAAAACACGCAGCGGCTGTGTCCGTTGGTGGCTGTGCAACCGGCCTACATGCATCCTTACACGGCCGCGAAAATGTTGGCGACGTTCGGCTTCATGTATGGGCGTCGGTTGTTTTTGAACATGATCGCCGGCGGCTTCAAGAACGACTTGGACGCTCTGCACGACACGACTCCGCACGACGATCGATACAAGCGGCTGGTTGAGTACACGCAAATCATCAAGCGACTACTGTCGGGCGAGAGTGGCGTGTCGTACGACGGCGACTACTACAAAACGACCAATCTAAAGATGACTCCGCCGTTGGACCGATCTCTGTTTCCAGGCGTGCTGATTTCCGGATCGTCGCCCGCTGGTCTGGCCGCCGCTGAAGCCATCGGAGCCACGCCGATCAAATATCCGCAGCGGATCACCGACGAGACGGACCTGCGACAAGAGCACGATCAAGACAGCCCGGCCGGAATTCGCGTCGGCATCATCGCTCGCGAAACCAGCGAAGAGGCTTGGAAAGTCGCACACGATCGATTCCCACCGGATCGCAAGGGCCAGATCGCTCATCAATTGGCGATGAAGGTGTCCGACTCGCAATGGCATCGGCAACTTTCGGACATGGCGAAAGCGGATGCCGACGCCGACAACGCATACTGGCTGGGTCCGTTCGAGAACTACCGCACGTTCTGTCCGTACTTGGTCGGCAGCTACGAACGAGTCGCTCAGGAAATCAAGGGCTACTTGGCGATCGGCTATCGCACTTTCATCTTGGATATTCCGCCGTGCGAGGAAGAATTGCACCACACGGCAATTGTGTTCAACGAAGCGATGGCAACGTCCGCCGCATTTTGAGCCACCTGCCATTCGTACGTTCGAGCGACCAGCCGCCAGAAGTCTGTCGCCCGTCGATTCGCGACCGTTCCACACAATCAGTTTCGTCCCAGCGAGAGTTCCACATGCACGCACTGATTCAAGACTACGTTTCGCGAGTTGCCGATCAGAGCCCTCTGCAACCGGCGATCACGTTCAAGCAGCAGCGATTCAACTACGGAGAACTCGACGCGCTGAGCGATCAGCTTGCCGAGCTGTTTCGCGAATCGGGTTGCCATCGAGGCGATCGGATCGCGTTCTGCATTCCCAAGTCGCCTCAAGCGATCATCACGATGCTGGGCGTGCTGAAGGCGGATTGCGTTTACGTGCCGATCGATCCGGATTGCCCGCCAGCTCGAATCGCGAAGGTGTTCGACGCCTGCCGACCGAACTGGGTGATCGCTGGAAAGTCGTCGGCGAAGCTGATCGACGAGGTCTTGACCGATCCAGAATTCAGTTCGATCAAAGTCGGATGTCTCGACAGCCAATGCGTTGCCACTACGAACAACTTTCAATGTCAATTCTGCTTCGCCGATCTGGCTCGCTTTTCGTCCGCGCGTCACGCCTACGCGAATCGACCGTCTGATCCCGCTCATATCCTGTTTACGTCGGGTTCGACAGGCGTCCCAAAAGGCGTCGTGATCACGCACCAAAACGTGATGTCGTTTGTCGATTGGGGCGTTGACTACTTTGGTATGAAGTCGACCGACCGAGTTTCCGGCCACGCACCGCTGCACTTTGACCTTTCAACCTTCGACACCTACGGAGCGTTCGCGGCCGGAGCCGAACTCTACCCGGTGGCTCCTGAACTGAATTTGCTGCCGCACAATCTTGTCGAGTTCATTCGAGCCAGCGAGTTGACTCAGTGGTTCAGCGTGCCGTCGATCCTGAACTATCTCGCCAAGTTCGACTCGGTCGACTTCGGCGACTTTCCAACGCTCCGACGATTGATGTGGTGCGGCGAAGTCTTGCCGACGCCGACGTTGATTTATGGTTCTTCGAGGAATCGTGTGCGCGGGTGGTAAAGT
>JAQBZS010000742.1 GCA_027622115.1 Planctomycetota bacterium
ATGTCGTCCACGAGTTGCACGGTGAGGGGGACGTTGCTCTTGTTGATGTAGCGAGTTGTGACGGTCAGCCATTTGGTGCCCGCATCGAGCCGATACGTGACTTCGACACGAGGCCGTTTGCCGGCGGCTTCGGCGATCACGGTGACTTCGGCTCGCTGATCGGTCGCGTTCTTGCCGGCTTCCCACGCGCGAAACGGGTAAGCACGTTTGCCGGGATAGAACGCGCTGATTTGATCGCTCGGCTGTTCACGAGTCGTCAGATCAATGAGCGCGCCGCCGACGTCGCGGACGGTCATGTTGGCGTGACGACTCGGGATGGGCTTGGCAATGACGGCGGTGAGGTATTTGTTCCGCAAGACGACATCGCCATAGATCGCGTCCACTTCCTTTCCCTGCGGAGCAAATTCGTCCCAATTGGTCGGGTTGAGTTCCGCGAACTGCACTTTGTCGGCGTCGTTGCTCGCCCGTCCGAAGAACACGGCCAACAGGATCAAACCTGCAGTGCAACAGGCCACTCGAATTCTCACGGTTGCTTCTCCCATCAACATGCTGAAGTTCGTTGGATCGACGATTGCGTCAGGACGTCAGGACGATCGACGACCAATCGGAGTGTGATTTAATCCTCCTCTGGAAGAAATGCACCCGTGACGACTCCAATTCTCCGGCGGTAGCGGCAACATTCGCCGATTGGCGTTCGCGGGGGTGCGGCAATCCCCGTCCATGCGGAAATTCGACCACCGAGACCGCGGTCCGTGTGTAGTCGCCGGAATGATTGTGACGATTGTTACGGATATCCGGTCTCGGGTTGAGTCGCGGATCGTTCGATTGTTCGCCGCTGAATCGGTGCCAGGAGCGACTACGTGTTCCAACGCGTTCGACATCACATCGCGCCCGCCTCGCCCAGCCCTGCCGTGCGTCGCGTCCGAGTCTTGAAGGTGTGCGTCCTGCTCGGCATGTTGCTCGTCCCTGTCCGAGCCCACGCCCAGGTCACACTTGATCCCATCGAAACACCTCAACCGCTGTCGGGGTCCGGTGCGATTGCGACGGATACGTTTGGTCTGAACACGCACCTGTGGGCCGCGTTCGACGGCGGCGAGGGTCCGTTCAACGGTGCGTCCTACGCTACGCTCGGGTTCTTTACACCGCGTTCCAATCTGGTCTCGAATCTCGGCAATGAAGTCGTCACCTATATCGACGGTCGAGTCGCCGTGCAGGACCGAGGCGGCATGACCGTCAATGCGGCGTATGGGGCTCGTATCTATCAGCAAGAAATCGACCGCGTTTTTGGCGTCCACGCGAGATACACCGGCGACAACACGCGTCGAAATTACTTTCAGCAAGTCGGTGTCGGCGTCGAAACATTCGGCGACATCATCGACGCGAATGCCAACGGCTACCTGCCGTTTGGAGACAAAGGGCGACCCTACGGCAACACGGGATTCGTGGGACTGCCGATCTTCGGCGGGAACACGCTGCTGCTGCCGCAATACAATCTCGAAGAACAAGCCATGTTCGGATTCGATGCCGAAATCGGCTCGCGGATTCCAGGTCTGCCGCGAGAACTCGATGCTCGCATTTGGGGCGGGTATTACTTTTTCGATTCGGACGACGTCGATGCCATCAACGGTATTCGTGGCCGAGTCGAAGCCCGCGTGAATCCGCAGTTGTTGGTGCATGTCACGGTCACCAGCGACAACCGCTTCAATACGCACGTCATGGCCGGCGTCGTCTGGGACTTCACCAAGATCTTGGCCGCACCCGCGCCGCCGACCACCACCAATCGTGCCTCGCTGGGCCGATTGTCGCGTTACAACCAAAACGTGATGGTGGCGGAAACCAGCGTCTACACGCCGATCCCCGCAATCGACCCCGCCACCGGTTTGCCGTTCCGAGTCGTGCATGTGAACTCGGGCGCGACACCGGGCGGTGACGGCACGATCGAAGCACCGCTGAATTCACTGACGCAAGCAGGCGCTGTTTCCCAATCCGGCGACATTGTGTATCTGCACCGAGCCAGCGTGTTCGACGGCCAGTCCTTTGTGATGCAGGACAATCAGCGACTCTTGGGCGAGGGCGGCAACTACACGATCAACACCCAGCAGCTTGGCAACGTGCCCTTGCCGAAAGCCACGCTCGGTGGGGCTCGTCCGCTCATCCGCAACTCGGCTGGAGCCGCCGTTACGCTGGCCAACGCCGTGGAAGTCGCCGGCATCGGCATCGAGACCTCGACGGGTGCCGGATTCCTGGCCGACGGCATCAGCGGCTCGGTGCTCATGACGGACAACACCATCGACGGCTCGTTCCGGGGACTCGACCTACGCAACTCCAGCGGCACATTCACCATCAACAACACGCCGATTTCGAACACGACGGATGATTCGATCGTACTGGAGGAGAACACGTCCGCGGCGACCTTCGCGTTCGGCGGCACGACGTCCGTAAACAATCCAGGCGGCATCGGCGTGTCGGTTCAGGGCGGCGAAGCCACGATCACGTTTGCCGACGTCAACATCACGAACCGCAATTCGACCGCCATCGGCATCGGCCGCGCGGGCGGGACGATCACGTTTTCGAATCCGATGACGCTCGACAATCCGAACGGCTCGCTGACGGAAGCCATCGGGATTGCCAACGGAACGGGCACCGTGAATTTCTCGGACGTGACCATTACGGACACCAACCGAGTCGCGGCCGGATTGCCGCAAGTCATCATGGGCAACAACTCGAACACGACCATCTTTGACTCGCTGAATATCACGACGACCAACGGTGGCGGCATCTCGGCCTTGAATGTCGGCACGGTCACGATCAATGGCGGCAGTGTTTCGGCGTCGGGTGGGGCCGGTGTGATCTTCAATGGTGTGAATGCATTGTCCGCGATGTTTAGGAGCGTTTCGGCATCGAACACCGCGGACGGCATTCACGTGATCAACAGCAATGGAAACGTCAACATCACGGGTGATGGCGCGACTCCGGGATCCGGCGGCACGCTCAACGTCACGGACACCGGCATCGCCGTGCGAGCCGCCCAAAACGTGTTGTTCAACTACATGGACATCACTGCCGGCGGTTTCGGGCTGCGTTCCCACAACAGCGACAACGTCGTGTTGAATTCGTCGACCATCACCGGCAACTCGCTCGGATTTGTCGGGGTCAGAGTCACCAACGACAACACCGAAAACATCGGGAGCCCCGTCGTCCTGTCGAGCAACACGATCAACATCACGGGTGACGACACCTTCGGCATTTGGGCCACGAACAACGCATCGCCACAAGGTTCGATTCGCATCGACGATCACAGCATTTCGCTCACGGGAAACAACACGACCGGCATCTTCATTCAGACCATCGGCACCGGTCCCGCCAGCGGGCCTGGAGACATTGTGTTGCTAAGTTTGCAGAACAACAGCGTGATATCGACGCCCGGTCTGGAATTCACGGACTCGCAAACCGACTCAACGATCTTCGGGCAGATTCTCGTAAACGGCTTGCTGGTGCCGTAGCCGACCCAACCCGCGAACGGAACCGCGGCTTTCAATTCGCTTGACCAACGCAGCTCATGGCAAGGAGGCCTTATGCGTGGTGTGTTCTCATGGATGATCCTGGCGTGCTTTACGGTCATTGGTTGCGGCGACGCGCTCAAACAGATCGAGCAACTCGAAAAAGCCAACACGATCACTAACAGCGTCGGCACGGGGACGACGACACCAGGATCGATTGCAACTGCCACCTTGCAACCATCGGCTGCCGATTCCGGCAAGCTGACCGTGTGCTCGTTCAACATTCAATTCTTGGGCAATTCCAACAAGCGTGACAATCGCTCGCTGGCTGAATCGGTCGCGCCGTACGACATCGTCGTGGTGCAGGAATTGGTCTCGCCGCCATACGCCGGACACTATCCCGATGGCAAGCCGGTCAAGCCGGACGCGCAGTCCACCGCATTCTTCGACGACATGGCGCAGCTCGGATTCCGTTTCATCTTGTCCGAAGAAGACACGGGTGCGGGCGAAGCCAATCATCGCAACGGGTCGTCTACCGAGTGGTGGGTGGCGTTCTACAAGCCGGGCAAAGTGCAACCTGCCGCAGATTCGGCGGAAATCGACACGGAATTCGACATGCAAGTCATCGATCTCGTGAAGGCCTTGAAGTCGCGTTGGACGGCGGCGGAACCGTTTCCCGGCGAGCCCCTATCACCATGACGCGTTTCGAGCCTACTACTCGGATCACGACCCGGTGGTGTTTCGATTGACGTTGCCCAGCCACGACGACGACGGCGTCACGACCACCGCCACGCGTCCAGTCGACACAGTTCGACAATAAGAAGCGTCTCAACTTCCTCGTTGCAAACAATTCGATTTCGACACGGTCATGAAGTTAGGGTGTTGAAAACTCGCTCTTGACTGACGAATTCTTTGGCGCAGGTTTCGTGTAAGGGGTG
>JAQBZS010000743.1 GCA_027622115.1 Planctomycetota bacterium
CTGCAATCAACAGCCCCAACACATCCGTGACAATGTGTCGTTTCCGGCCATTTGCACGCTTTCCGCCAACATAACCTGTTTTGCCACTTGAGACAGGGCAGGTCGTTGTCATCAACTCCATCTCGCGATCAAACGTCCTCGTCCTCCGATTCGCTGTCCTCGCCAAGGGTTACGACATCGTTGCCAAAGCGATTCACGAGCAGACGTTGACCTTCCGGCCCGACGGTTCTTTCGCCAACCATCAGCGACTCCAGATGGTTGAGCTGCTTCGATGCAGCCAGTGCCCGAGCACCCGCGAAGCCAATCGCGTTCTTACGAATGTCCAACTCCTTCAGTCGCGCGAACTGCGGGGCCACCGCGATGGCTTGAACGCCCACAGCGGTGATTTCGCTATCGAAGAGGATCAAGGACTCCGGACGCCGTTTCATCGAAGCAAGCCCCTTCGCGCCTGCGTCACCAATAAGAGTTCCGGACAGGTCGATGCGTTTCAGCGACTTCAAACCGTTCGCTTCCCAAAGCGGAGCGATTGCAACCGCCGAAATCGGGTTGTATCCCAAGTCCAAGTCTTCCACCGCTGAGGCCTGTAACCATTGCAGCAAGGCAATCACGACTTCGTCGTCCAATTCACATTGCGACACGGCCAACGTTTGCAGACTCGCGGTTGGCGAACCCGACAGGTCACGAAAGGCGCCCGGCCCGATGGTGTTCGACGCAACGTCCAGTTGTTTCAGTCGCGGCAATGCTGTTGAGGTCAACAGCGTCTGCGCGCCTTCGGCGGTCAGGCTGTTCTTGGAGAATGTCAAACTCTCGATTCGTAGGCCCTGCGAACTCGCTGCCAAGGCGTCAACGGCACGGTTCGTCAGGTTGCAATTGTTGACATTCAGTTCCAGCAATTGCCCGCACAAACTAGATTCGACCAGCGTCCGAAAGCCACCATCGTCGATACTGCTGGAGTCGGCCCGAAACTTATTCAACAGCTTCCTTGAGATCCAGAAACAAGCGATCCGCCTGTTGCTCCTGTTCGGCTTTGAGGTGCTTGGCCCAGCGTTGGCCGATCCGGAAGCTGCCGGATTTTACGAGCCAATCCTCGTGGACTCGAATCAACAGCAGCTTGGTGGTCTGCAAACGGAATCCGCTTTTGGTCGAATGGATCACGACGGTTGCTTCGTCGCTGCTCACCGAAACCGATTCGACTTTGTGCGTCACTTCCGGATCCGCAGACCACTGCTTCTCCGTAGTGAGACGGCGGAAATTGCCGGACATTTCCCGAGTGGAATGCCGACACATTTGCTCGACATCAGCGTTGGCGAGCGCCCCCATGAACTGCTCGGCTGCGTGCTTGGCTGCTTGCTGGTTCGCGTACCGCATGCCGCCGAACGCCATCATCGCGATGCCGACCGTTGCGAATCCCGCGATGAGCGTTTTTCGTCCCACGTGTTGCCGCCGATTACGCGCTTGGACGCAAATGGGAATAGGCCGTCATGACCTCGAACAGGTCACCGGGGATCCGGACTTCATCATCGGCAAAATCCGCCAGCCAGGCTCGCTTCGTGCGCGCGGCATCAACGAGGATGCCCACAAGTTCGTCCAACTTCATCGATACGAGCGGTGCGGCGTGCGGTTCGAGCGACAGCGCCGCGGACGGCCCCGGCATGGAAATCTGAGTGTCTTCACCGCGAAACAGACGAAGCCTTGGCTGCATGACAAACCCTTGACCGTGGAAGTCGAGCGACGACCCACCGAAGTGGTGGATGCTTCCGTTACCACCAGTATCGGCATCCAAGCACGCGGCCTTGAGGGATTTGTCGATAATACCGGTTTTGTCGATCATGCCGGTTGGGCAGCGCTGACGAGTCGCCGGCATGTTGGCGTAGTCAAGATTGCGTACAGTCCAGGACTCCGCGAAACTCCGCCGCCACGCCTTCCAACTCCATCGAAAACGCTTCGGAACATCTCATGCGAATCCTCACCGGTGACACCCCCACTGGAAAACTGCACTTAGGCCACTACGTCGGCAGTCTCGAAAATCGGCTGAATTTGCAAACGGACCACGAGTGCTATTACCTGCTCGCCAACAAACACGCGTTCACAACCAACGCCGACAACCCGCAACAGATTCGCCAAAACACGCTGGATGTGGCACTGGACTGGCTGTCCGTGGGACTCGACCCCGACAAGTGCTCGATGTTGATTCAAAGCGAAGTGCCGGCCATTGACGAGTTGACGTTCTATTTTGCGATGCTGTTGCCGTTCAATCGCGTGATGAAAAACCCGACGCTCAAGAGCGAGATTCGCATGAAGAATCTCGGCGATACCTACCCCTTCGGCTTCCCGCTTTATTCCGTCGGACAAACCGCGGATATCCTCGCGTTTCGACCGGACGTGGTCCCCGTGGGCAAGGACCAACTGCCCCACCTGGAGATGACTCGCGAAGTCGCTCGGCGATTCAACCAATTGTATTGCGGTGTCGCCCCGGAAACGCCGGATTCGGAACACTTGGCGGCCGGTGGTTTGTTTCCGGTGATCGATGCACTCTTGGGCCGAGTCGAACGGTTGGTGGGTACGACCGGACCCGGAGAAGATGGCGAACTCGCGAAAATGAGCAAGTCGCTGAAGAACCACATCCTGCTATCGGATTCGCCGGAAGCCGTGCAGAAAGCGGTGATGAAGATGTATACGGATCCGAATCGCATCCGAGCAACGGATCCCGGCACGGTGGAAGGCAACCCGCTGTGGATTTTCCACGAGACGTTCAATCCGGATAAGGCGTGGGTTGCCGAGCACGAGGACTTGTATCGCCAGGGCAAGGTTGGCGACGTCGACATGAAGCGCAAACTGGTCGAGGTCATCAACGACTTCCTCGACCCGATCCGTCAACGCCGACTGACTTTCGAAACACGTCCGGACACGGTGATCGACATTCTCAAAGTGGGAACCGCGAAGGCAAACGAAGTTGCAAACGCGACACTCGACGCTGCCAAACGTGCGATGAAGCAGGACTACTTCTCGCAGTAACGCAGGGCCGGAACTCACGGTCGGGATCCAATCGTCGCAGGATCGATGCATAGAGTGAGTACTGACCGAGCGCCTGTTCGAGGTCGGCAATGAGGGATTGCCCAAGGAAGAAGAAAGTCCTGCGAAAGCCCGCATGATCAACGGCTCACCAAATTCACATCACTTGCGGATGCTGTTGCACGCTCCCACGCAACAAGGACTCGCTTGCGTGTGCGACCCCATCGATAGTTGCCGAACACGCCGGTTTCTCGAATTACGCGGTGGCAGGGGATGAGGTAAGCCAGTGAATTCCGTCCAATCGCGGTCCCCACCGCACGCGCCGCGGCTCGATCTCCCAACGACTCCGCCAGCTGGCTGTAACTGACCAAGCTTCCCTTCGGCACCTGGAGCAAGGCTTTCCAGACGCGAACTTGAAAAGCCGTGCCGCGTACAAAGGCCCGCAGCGGAGCGTTCGGTTTGACGTCGGCCGATAGTGCGAACAGTGAATCCACGAATCGTTGGGCGATCGCCGCATCCCAACGCAAGTCCGCTCGTGGCCAAGCCGTGCGGATTGCTTTCGAGCCGACTTGTGAATCTTGCGATTGCTCAAACGAGACGTGGCAGATGCCGCGCGGGCTCTCGCCAACCAAGCAAACACCGAACGGGCTCTCCGCGAATCCCACCGTGATCGTTATGCCTTCGCCGCCCGATTTGATCTCGCCGGGTGAAGCCGCTTCTAAATTCACGCACAAATCGTGGAGTCGACCGGGACCGGATAGCCCGGCATCCAACGCAGTCGACAAGACGCTCTTGCCCTCTCGCAGCATCCGTTTGGTGTGCGTCAAGGTGAGACACTGCAGAAAATTCTTGGGCGTAATCCCGGCCCATCTTGTAAACAGCCGATGAAAGTGGAACGGGCTCAGCCCCGAATAATCCGCCAGCGTGGCGAGATCCGGCTGCTCAATGTGGTGCTCGTCGAGGTACTGGATTACGGCCGCGATTTTTTGGTAATCGTTCATGCCCGCAGTTTACGGTCGGAAAAAAGCTCGCCCACCCGATTCTTGCGGCGTGCATGAAGGGCATGTGATCGAATACCTGCTGTGGAATAGCACCACATCGCCGAAACCCACGGCTCGATGACGTGCGTAAACGCGTGACCGAACTTGCCGGAATTCGGCAGCTTCAATTCGGGCCGCGCGACGGAATGCGGCGGAACATCCAACTGCGTGCCGGTGTTTCCGTCGATGGTCAAGACGTCAATGTTGTAAGGGCTATCCGGTCCGATAGTTTTGAAGTGGTTGATCTGAAATGCGGGAAAGCCGGACGGCCACGTGCAGGGATACTCGGGAGCCACCAGCAACGAGTGGTCGACGAATTTGGTGTCGGCGGCGTGAGCCGTGCGAGAACATGGCACCAACAACGTCGTGACCAGGATGGCGAAT